>CAYFMH010000046.1:0-13300 GCA_964344165.1 uncultured Candidatus Peribacteria bacterium
TACTCAATTCTAATATTTGATCAACTTTTTTATTCAAAATGCGTAAGTCCTAATATTTTATGAAATTTCAAGAGTTTTTTCACCTATTAAAGACCATTTTTTTATAAATCCAGAGAAATAAAACAAATAATTTGACAGGGGAGGTAAAAAACATAGAATCACGCGGCTTAAATCAAAGAAATCATGACTCGATCCTCTAAAAAAGGACCTTACGTAGACCCTCGCTTGATGAAAAAAGTGCAAGCGATGCTTGCCGCAGGCGACAAAAAAGTAATCAGAACCTGGTCTCGGGATTGCACCATTTGTCCAGAATTTGTTGGTTTTACCTTTGGCGTTCATAACGGAAAAGAACACATTCCAGTTTTTTGTTCTGAAGCCATGGTAGGACATAAACTCGGAGAATTCGCTCCAACCCGTAAATTCCGAAGCCACGGAGGAAAACTCGCAAAGTAGTTTTTAGTTCTTAGTTTATAGTTTTTAGAGGATTCCCCCCTACCACCTACAACTTACCACCTACAACCTATCATGAAAGCTCATCTACGACGAATCCGAATCTCTCAAAAAAAAGCCAACCTCGTGGCTGACATGATTCGTAATCAAATGGCTATCAAAGCCCTTGAAACACTTAAATTCACTCCCAAAAAAGCAGCAAAAATTCTCTACAAAGTACTCCAATCAGCCGTCTCAAATGCAACAAACAACGACGGAAAAAAAGCAGAAACTCTTATCGTAAAAAGTATTATTGTAAACCGAGGGACTTTTTATCGACGGTTTTTGCCTTCCACACGGGGAAGAGCTCTCCCAATCCATAAACCCACCGCCAATATTTCTATTGAGCTTGATACCATTGATTCATAATTTTTAAAATTAAATATGGGAAAAAAAGTCAGTCCAGTCTCACTCCGTATCGGAATCACCAGAACTTGGGATTCTATCTGGTACGACAAAAGAAACTATCAACAAAAATTTTTACAAGACTTAGAACTTAGAAAGTTCCTCGAAAAAAAATGTGCTCCCGCAGGAGTTGCCAAAGTAGAAATCCACCGACATCCTGGGAAAACTGCTGTCATTATCCACTGTGGTAAACCAGGAATGATTATCGGACGAAGCGGTGAAAACATCGAAAAATTAAATAAAGAACTCCAAAAAAAGTTTGGAGAAATTTTTGATATTTCAGTACAAGAAGTACGAAAACCAGACGGAAACGCTCAACTAGTAGCTACCTCTGTGGCTGATCAAATCTCTCGACGGTTCCCATACCGACGAGTGGTAAAAATGGCCATCGAACGAGCCCGGGAATCAGGAGCCAAAGGAATTAAAATCTGTGTCAGTGGACGACTCAACGGAGTCGACATCGCCCGACGAGAGATTTATTCTCAAGGGACTGTGCCACTTCACACGCTCCGAGCAAAAATTGATTATGCTACGGCTCGAGCTGAAACCACCTATGGAACGATCGGGATCAAAGTATGGATCTACCATGGCATGGTGTTTAAAAACGAAAAGATCAGCAATTAAGCAATTAAAAAAAGGGTTCTTTATTTTTTGAGCTATTTTTTTGTGCATAAAAATTTGACAGGTACAAATCCCCCACGCTAAAATTTAGCAAGCTTTTTATTTTTTAACCTTGTACCATGAAAAAGTTACTTGTTTTGGGGCTCAGTTTTATGCTCCTTGGTTGTATGCAACCAAAATCAGAAGAATCAGCTCCTCCTGCCCCTGAAACAGCGGTAGTAAAAGAAGCTGAAAAAGCAATGGACGCCGCTGAAGAAACCATGGAAAAAGCCGTCGATATGGCGGAAGAAATGGAAGAAAAAGCGGAAGATCTAGAAGTAGAAATGGAAGCGGAAGAAGCGGCTGAGTAGTTTTCTTTCGGATTCTGAAAAAAACTCTCGAATTTCTCGGGAGTTTTTTTATTGATTCTCTGGCTTCATCGTCGGAAAAAATATAACATCTCGCAGATTGGATTGCCCCGTAAGCAATGTAACAACCCGATCTATCCCCATCCCCCAACCAGAAATCGGCGGAAATCCATGCTCCATGGCGACTACATATTCATCATCTCCTCTCATCGCTTCTTCGTCTCCTGCGGCTGAGAGTTTGGCTTGTTGTTCAAAACGCTCTTTTTGATCTATTGGATCGACGAGCTCTCCATAAGCTTTTACCACTTCCCAACCATTTACCACCAGCTGAATCTGTTCTACAATTTCAGGATCTTTATCAGACTGACGAGCAAGTGGCTGCAGATCTTTTGGATAGTTATAGAGGAAAACCGGACCAAGCAATTTTGGGCGAACAACTTTTTTGTACACCAGGTCAACCAATGTCGCAAAGCTAAGAGTTCCATCGTCATCTTCAATCTTTATCTTTTTATCTTTGAATACTTTTCGAAGTTTGGCCTCATCATTGTGCTCAGTGATATCAACACCTGATTCTTTTTTGACGATTTCGATGAAGTCCAGTTTCTTCCAAGGAGTTTTAAAATTAACTTTATTGAGTTTCCCATCTCGATCCGGGATCTCCACCACTCGATCCATCCCCAGCTCGTCAAAGACAAAATCAAACATTTCCTCTGTAAATTTCATCTGATGCTCGAAGTTGGTATACGCTTCATAGTGCTCAAGATGCGTGTGCTCTGGTAGGTGAGAAGGGTCTATTCCTTCGTTTCGAAATGCTTTTCCCAGTTCAAAAACTTTTTCAAATCCTCCTCCTATCAGCATCTTCAGGGGCAGTTCATGTGAAATTCGTAAAACTAAATCCATATCCATCGCATGATGATGCGTCTCATATGGTCGTGCGGCAGCTCCAGTCGCAGTGTGCATCAAAGTTGGTGTTTCGACTTCAAGAAATCCCTTAGATTCATAAAATCGACGAATAGCACCGATAAACCGAGAACGAAAAACAAATCGATCTCGTACTGATGGATCTGTTGTTAATTCTAGATATCGTTGTCGCTGCCGAGCCTCATCATCGGTCAGTCCATGAAATTTCTCTGGTAGTGGACGAAGTGTTTTGGCCAGTGGTACAATCTCGGTGACCAGCAGCGATGGCTCTCCATGCTTGGTGATAAAAAATTCCCCCTCAAATCCACAAAAATCTCCCAGATCAAGGAGCTTGAGAAATGTTTTCATATCGTCCTCGAGGATCTGCCGGGTAAAACAAACCTGAAAATCCCCGTCCACATCTCGAATCCGAAGAAAAGCGAGTTTTCCCATCTCTCGGAGATTGATAATCCGCCCGCAGAGACGCTTATCCGCTTTTGGCTTAGATAAAATATCGTCGAGTTCTCGTGGGGGATTTTTTTCGACAAAAGATTTTGCTTCGGCAGAAGTATGGGTTCGGTCAAATTTATCCGCATATCCAAACCCCATTTTTTTCCATTCTTCGAGCTTTCGTTTTCGTTCGATGATGAATTGATTTTCTTCGGTCATTTTTATTAAGTTATTTAAACATCTCTGAATGACTACCAATATTTGCTAAAAATAAAACAAGTTCATTATTTTTTATACAATATATTAGCAACAGATCATTTTTTACATGACATTCTCGATATTCTGATAAATTTCCTTTCAGAGCATGATCTTTATACTTCTTATCCAAAATTTTTCCAGCCGAAAGCAAATCGATAACTTTATTTAATTCATCAAAATCTACCTTCCTTCCAGATGCCAACAACTTTTCCAACGATTTTCTATACCTTTTGGATGGTTTAATTTTGTACATTAATCTAAGATCCTAAAATTTCTCGATGCATTTCTTCTGCAGAATTGTAGCTTTTCCCATGTCTTAAAGCTTCTTCTGTTTCTCGAATAATTTCTGCTTCTTGCTCAGGAGTAAATCCATTTTCCCTCCTTTCTTCTGTTGTAATGATGACTGTATAATTTTGCGTTGGAGAAATATCTTCTTGCCAACTTTTTGGAATTTCACTTCCTTTTACGTGCCTTACTACTTTTGGAGCTGCTTTCATAGCTAAATAGTAGTTTACTAAAATCCAAATGTCAAAAAACATGGGGGCGGGAAAACCGGGAAAACACAGGAAGTCATGCAGGAGCCGAACAAAAATTCTATTGCTTTTGACATCACAGTGCTCTCATACATCGAGGATAAAATTGCGGTTATCAATGCAATCGGAGAGAGATATGAGCGCGCAAACGTCAAACTCGAAGCCGCCTATCGAGAGTTTAACGAAAACGCACTTCAACTCAGAGTTTCTCAGCTCGAATCAGAAGGAAAATTTGCTGCCGAAGAAGAATCCATCACGGCTGAAACAAGTGCCCAACTCAAAGATGGTGGATTTTTTAGTTAAAAATTTTGACACCAAACTAAATATTTCTAGAATCCCAATCGCTCTTTTTGCGATTTTAAAAACCAAAATTTTACGACCGATTAGGCGTGAAATTTTGAGAGGAAGGATTCTGGAATACTGGAAGGAATTTCGTTAGAAATTTCTAGAAGTATGGAGGCAATCCTGACGACCGACGGGTGTGTAGCTCAGCTGGTTAGAGCGCTTCTCTGATAAGGAAGAGGTCCCTGGTTCAAGTCCAGGCATACCCACCAGATACCAACCTTTTGACATTAAAACTCGTAAAACCCTTTGGTAGAGCGACCTCCTGATGTTCAAGCGAGATAAAATTTCGCATATCCAAAATTTCGTAAATAAAATCGGACAACTCGACTTTTAGCAGTCCTGCTCTGATCTCCAACGATTTGAAAAAAAGTTCAAGCACATTTCGCTTTGTTTGCGGAGGAAGGTACAAATACTTCTCTGCAATGAGTTTTGGAAGCTCTATAAAATTTTTAATCGTATCAAAAAATTGCTCATCATTTTTGAGTTCTTCGTAGTTATAATTTTCTTTAACTATTGCTTCCTGTTTTTTAAGTTCCTCTAACTCTTTCCATAATTCATCGTACATCTCTCTATATTCATCTTCGGAAAATACGCCGTCAAGCAAGGCTTTCTTTGTACTTTTAATTCTAGCTTCGGCTTTTCCTCTTTCTACCTTTAAATTGTCCAACACCTGCGCCTTTGATTGTACGGCATTTTTAGATTCTACTTTTACCGCCTTTTCAATAGAACTCCTAAATTCAGCGTAGAACTCTGGTTTAAAAGTAAGACTAGCAAACAACTGTTGAAACTTCCTATCTAGGACATCTTCTCTTACTGATTTTCTTTTATCTTGATCTACTCGAAAATAAATCTTCTTTTTATTGTGATGATGAACTTCGTAATAAACATTTTTTCTATGTTTCCCTCCTACCAAATAACACTTCCCTTCGTATTTAATCAGTCGATTGTAAGGATAATCATGTATCAAGCCTTCGCCTCTTACTTTTCCGGCAAGTCTATCCTGGACACGATCAAAAAGCTCCTTTGAAACACAAGGCACATGATTTCCTTTGTAAATCTTATCAAACTGCCCAAACTTCATATATCCATAATAAAAAATGTTTTTAAGCACTCGAAGCATAACATTCTTACACATCTTGTTTCCGGCTTTATTTCTCATTCCTTTTTTATTCATATAGCGAACCAACCTAAAAACGGAATATTCTCCAGTTGCATATAGTTGAAAGCTCTCTCGCACATTATGAAAATAACGATCCGGCTCTTTTTTCCCTTTCCCCTTTGCTGATTTGTAGCCAATAGGAGCTGTACTTGGATAATCTCCCCGAATCAAACATTGTTCGAGCTTTGTTGAAACTTCCTCGCTTAGATTCTCCGAATACCAGACAGCAATCGAACAAAACATTCTAAACTGCATTCTTCCATGTGCCTTTGAAGTATCAAACTCTCCTTCGATAACAATAATCTTCTTTGAATCAAAAAAACTCTCCAATTTTACAAAGTCTTGCATGTTTCGAGAAGAACGATCTACTTTGTGAAAAATTACACCTTCAACATTATCCTCCTTTAGTCTTTTTAACATTTGCTTAAACATCTTTCTGGTTACGTCCTTACTAAACCCAGACTTTGTTTCTACAAACCAATCATCTTCTTTGATAGTAAGTCCTTTTCTTTCTGCATAATCCTCAATAATTCGTTTTTGAGTAGGAAGGGAGTTTTCTTTTTCCTCTTGTTTCTTACTGGAAACTCGGCAATACGCTAAATAGGTTTTTTTCATTGTTAAAATATAGGTTAAGAAATAATGAAATTAGATTATCCAATTTGTATCATTGGGAGTTTTGGAGATTTTTTATTTTGATTTTCTTTCATCGCTTTTTCTACTAACTCCTCTAAGAGATCAGTTAGTTGTTTCCTTGTGGCTACACGACAGTACATTAGGTATTTCATAGTAATAATGGATTACAAATAAGCCCTAAACTCCATAGCAAATGCCTGGATTAGAGCTTCTATAAATTCTTTATCTGATGGAGGATTTTTGATGGCAATAAGTTCTTTTCCTCCCATAAGTTTAAAATCCTCTATCTTACGAGAAAAACGATCTACTTCGGAGACAAAAAGCCCTCTAATGTTTTTATCCTTCAAACGTTTTAGCATCTCCTTAAATGCCTTTCGTCTTTCTGGATAAACGTCATAGAACCAATCTCCATCTTGAATCTCGCAACCTTTGCTTTTTGCATACTCTTGGATCAAATCTTGCTGTCTACAAATACAGTCCTCTGGGTTAGTAATACGTCCAGAAGCTCGGCAATACGCCAAATAGGTTTTCATGTTAAATAGGTAAAGAAATAGTGAAATTTGTATTTCCACTTTTTCTTCTGCGTACTACTGGATGCAATACCTGTTCCACATGAAGACAAGTGAACCGAAAACGATTTTTTTTGTTACTCTTTGGATTGAGCTATTTCCTCGTGAAACACGACTTGATAACCATTTTCCAATAAATTGAGTAAACATTCATTAAGTTCATCTGCGCCATAAGTTTTTTTACGCTTTTCTTCGGGTAAATCCGATTCATAAGCATTGATAATCCCTTGTGCAGAAAAGGGCATAGGCTCGTCAAATTTGAAGCCGATAGGCGGTACGATCTCGATTAGAGGATGTTTCGCCATGAAAATATGGGGATTAAGAAGTAAGGACTATTTTTTAAGTTCTTCAATCAGATTTATCTGTAAATCAATTTGTTTAGAATCAAACCCAATCACTCGAAGATGTTTTTTAATTTCAGCAATGGAATTAACTGGTTTATTTGCTTCCATTCCAAAAAACTCATCAATATCTTTCCCAAAATGATGAGCTAGTTTTTCCAGGCTTGCCATATTGATCTTTTTTTTCTTCCTTAGTTCCAATAAAAGACGATCATACTTTCCTATTGCCGCCGAAGTTCTAGGAGATTGGGGATCAATAATTTTTCCCAAAACAACTTTATCCTCGCTACTTTCTATTCGTAGCTCTTCTAGTTTATCGGCAATGTATTCTCCGTTAAAAATCATTGTGAAGCCATTACATAAGAAGTAACGAGTTTTTTAGAAAGCATTTTCCATCGAACTCCTCTTTTCTTTTTTCGAGTTTTATCATCCAAAAATATTGATTCAAGAACCTCTTTCCCTGCTTTTTTATTTCTGCTTCCCAGATGAATATGCAACTGCCCAATTTTAAGCACATTTCTGCTTATATCTCCCTCGCTGTAAATAAGTGAATCAGTTTTTCCCATAAGTGATTAAGGTTATTTTTTCCCCTTCTTAGCAATTAAAAACTCCATATAAGAAGATAAGGCTTTTATTTCCTCAATAGTCATACTATCAAGCATTTCATAAACCGACCTTTCCTTTACTCCATTTTTAAAAGTATCTCCCTTTTGACCAAAGGAAACGGAGCTTTGAGCATGTTCGCCATTAGCTTCAATCAAGGGAGCATCAAAAAGGAGTTGTTCAACAGGCTCTCCGATAAATTCAGCTAAACTTTCAACCTGTTCAAGAGAAAGGTCGTAGTTCTCATCAGACAAAACCTTTTTCCCATGCTTTGCCCTAGTAGTTGTATCTTTTGCCGTTGATCCGCAAACTTCCCCTATTTTTTCGTAGGGGATTTTCTTTTCAGTCTTAAATTTAAGAGCTTTCGTTCTAAGATGTTTTTTATTTATCTTCATTAGCAATTCAATTTAAAAGTTAGACAGGCATTTGTTGTATGCTCAAGTTTATAATTCTTTGAAATACTAAAGTCAAGTTTTTCGAGCTTTTTTGGCATTTTTAAACCATTTTTTATTAGCCTTTTTAGATACTGAAATAGGTCTTAAAAAAACATTTTTTGCATTTTTTTCTTGACACAATGATTTTGAAAGACTAATAATTAGAGCAATACAAAATACAAAAAGCTTAAAAATGGCTTATTTTAGCCAAATAACGAATTAGCTTTTTTTAACCAATAAAAAGAATGACGACCCAAACAATATCTCTAAAAAATGCCGAACAAAATGTTCAAAAATTTCTCAATTTCAAGCGATACCGAAGACAAGAAAGAAAGGACAGCAAGTTCTTTACCGAGTTCAAACACATTTCCCATCAAACCCTCATGGACAGCATAGAAATCTTCCTAGATAAAAAATTTTAACCCCCTTTCAAAAATGAGTGAAATAAATGACGGCTGTGTACTGCATAAAGGCAACTGGTTCTTGCTCGGTTCACGAAAGAGAGCAAAAAAAGTGTCATTCACAGACAGTTTCCGAAGCCTTCAAAAGTTAGGTATTGAAATTCGCAACGTTCCAATCCCCTCAAAATGATTGTCTTTATTAACGGCATTCTAGTTTTTTTTCTTCTTTCTGCTTCATGGAATTTGTTGGCTTCAACAGGCTCTCATATCCCACCGAGAAAGCAAAACCAATACTTAACTGTTGGAATAATCCAATTCATTTTCTTTTTTCTCATTAGCTCCTCACTTATTCCCTAATGGAAACTCAAAAATCGTCAGAAATTGATCCCGAAGCAATCCAAGCTCTTTTAGACATTATTTGTCGTCTGGAATCAAAAGTCCAGATGATAACTCTTTGGGATCATCCAGACAAGGTAAAGAAAGAAAACTTATACCAGTTTCACGAGTTATTTGCTCGTTATGAAGAGTTAAGAGATATCGCCGGACTACACCCAATCCCAAAACCAAATCTAACCCCTCAAACAAAATGAATAAATTTAAAAGTTACGAAAAAATCCGGTTTATCTTTGAAGCTAACAATAATAATTGGCTTCGTGTCTCAGACATAGTAAACGTCAGAGGAGAACTCTTTGTTGGGCACAAAGCCAGTACCCGAATTTGTGAAATGCAAAAACGAGGGGAAATAGAATCAAAGTGGGCAACGGACGGACGATATAAATTTTATCGGCTCAAAGAAAAGGTCGATCCCCCAAAAGAAGAACCCCAACCAAAAAAGACGTTTGTTCAAACTGTCTTTGATTTTTTTACTCGCTTCATCATTGCACAATGAAGGCTTTTTTAAAGGATTCGGAGCAACATATCTTTATAGAAAATCTAAAGAAAGACCTCTGTGTACTCATAAAAAAGAAACTCAAAAAGGTACGCAAAAAAATGAATAAGAAAAACCTGTAAATAATGGCTAATGAAAAAAACTTTACCGCCGGAGCATTCTTTCTAAGTCGGAGTATCTTAGAGAGTGAACTTTGGGAAAAAAAACCTGCCTGGTGGTTTAAGGTATTTGTTTATATTCTCGGAAGCGTAAACTATACCTCAACAAAGCACCTAGAACGAGGACAGGGATTTTTCAGCGTACAACAAATTTACAGCGCATGTTTATTGCAAAGAGAAGGTATCAAGCAACGTGCAGTAGAAAACGTACTCAACTGGTTAAAGAAGGAGGTACTCATAACGGCACAAAAAACGGCACGAGGAAGTGTGATTACAGTAGTTAATTATGGGAAATATCAGAAGCTCGATAATTACTCAAACGGAGCTAAAAACGGCACGAAAAACGGAATAGAAACGGAACAGGAACGGGATAGAAACGGAACAAAAACGGAATCAAAACGGAATAGGAACGGAACTATAACAGTAAAAAAGAAAGAAGGTAAAAGAAAGAAAGAAATACTCTCCTACGAAGAGTATGAGGAATTTTCGGAAAAGTTTTTTAATTTCGTCAAAGGAAGATATTTACGGCTTTTCCCAAATACAGATAAAGCCACTCTCCTTGATAAATGGGGAGATGAATTTCGCAAACTAACAGAGATTGACGGCTTAAATAAGGCTCAAATAGAATTTTTGATAAATTGGCTTTTCACTTCTGAATCAGAGGATTCTTTTTTTTGGCGAGAACAAATTATCACTCCGGCAAAGCTCCGAAAAAAGAACAAAGACGGCATCAAATATTGGAGCGTATTAGTCGATAAAATCCATCATCAAAACAAAAAAGGAAATCAAAAAGATTTTTTAAATTTTAGAGAATATTCCACATGACAAATCAACAAGTTTCAACCCACGTTTTTACGCACCAAATCTACTACGAACATCCTCTCACAAAGGAAGTCAAAACGATTTATTGTTCGGCAACCAAATACAAGGAAATGCGCCAATGCTATGACCGAAGGATCAGTATAGATTTAGGCGAAGGAAAATCAGTCTCCTGGACACTTTTCAAAGGAGGAGAACGGATTGATCCAAAACGAATTGATTATGTAAATTGCACTACCTACACCAGAAAAACAAGCGAAAGAAGCTACAAAAAAGGAGTTGAACGAGAACATGTAACTTACGAGGTAATAGAAAAAAGAACAGGGCGAATACTTAGTTCACGAACCGAAGACAACATCATCAAAGAATATCCACCAGAAGATGCCGCTCGCCATGAAAGATTTACACAGGAAATGAAGGATCGGCAAAAGACCGGAAAGTCTATTAAGGCAATTCTCCATGCGCTTTTTAATAAATCCTAACCAATTTTTTAATGCAACTGCAAAAACACCATCGCCAACTTTTCAACGAAATTGTTGAAAAAAGCACCGAAGAAAAAATCGAAATTTTTGAAAAAGAAATCTTAAAGATTGCGCCGTTGTGGATTCGGATTCTACCGGATTTCCTCAAAGCAAAGTATTTGAGGTTGAATGTTCAGGAATGGATTGTTGGAGACACAGAGGACACAGAAAGAAGTGTTGTCGTTTTTTCTCTAAGGATCGGATTCGAGACAGAAATCGTAAATATACAACTCATGGACGAATGAATTTCATTATCAAAACAGACCAATTCCCAAACAAAAATCCACTCGGATATACCCGAACCACTCAAAGAGGTCGGTTCGATCCAAAGTATCGCCTTTATGAAGCCTGGAAAGATTGGGTATGGCTCTCATTTTCCCAACAAGTGCGAAATTGGAAGAGAATACCCGATAAACAAAAATTCTTTCTCTCCACAATGATCTACTACAACAACGATGTTCGAGCTGATCCCTCCAATGTTTTCAAAGGGATTGAAGATGCTCTCGCAGATTCTAAGAAAAAACACCAAGACAGGCTTTACAAAGACGACAAATGGGCAACCGGAAGATTTGAATTTCAGTTTGATCCAAAAAACCCTCGTGTTGAGTGCATGATATTTATTTAACTCTCTTCGCTATGAAAGAACCCGAAAAAAACGCCGACTACAACAAACTTACGAAAACCACAAAATCACGTTGTTTTGATGTGATGATGGATTTTGATAAGAACCCAGAGCATAAACAGATTGGCATACGCACAGAACTTTCTGAAACCATCCGAACCTACAAAAGACATAACTACCTCCGAAAGAACGGAAAAACAAAGACCAAATACAGTAACCACTTGCCGGACTTTCAAGGAAGAGCAAGTGCTTTTGATCTCGCTCTAGTCAAAACCTTCAAAGGACACATACAACGTTTTTTTTGGGGGAAAGAAAAATGGGAAATGGAGCTTGTTAAATTTCTCTCCCAGATTGGCGTAATGAACCGACTAAGAAACTTAGGACAAAGTTATGATTGGGATTATTGGCACTTTGAACTTCCCAGAGTAGTACAAGAAGATAGAGACTGTTACGCCTACGCCATCATAAACGCTCTTCAATATCATCGCAGTTGGTGGAGAGAACGAACCCATGACGAATGTATTGAGGCGGCTGAACTTATCCAGGCAAATATGGGAAAAGGAAAAGGGATAGTCAAAGCTCTTCTATCGGCAAAGCAAATAGGATTTATAAAAGGATATGAGAAGTTCAAATTTAAGGTGCTTGAGGACTTTTGGGCATTAAACGGACATTGTGCCGTTCTTTCTCAAAAATGGGCATACGGACTACCGGAAGACAAAAGAGAACGTTGGAAGGCAATTATTAAACGAGTTTTAGACGGATTAGGTATTCCACACCATGCCGGAGCTTTTATGTACGCTGATAAAGAAGGCGTAAACGTGCTTAATTCACACCGACCAATTCCCGAATACTGCATTACCGATGTTACTCAAATTCAAACTGCTTATCGCATAATTGTTGACAATCCCTGAAAGTGATTGACTTTTGTTATTAAATACTATAATAACATATTATTAAATGTTGACAAAACCATTAAAATTCATAAACTTGTTTCTGCGCTTCAGTAGGGTCTTTGATATTATACCCAAAAATTTACCCGAAAGGGTATCAAAAAAAAGAAACATCTTCACAGACAGGGGGATTAAATCTCTGTCTAGTAGATGTTTCCTTTTGGGGAAACCCTACTGGAGCGCACAGAAGGATAATCCCCCTATCTTTGATATGGACTGTTCATCCATAACTGAAAACGAATTGACAAAATCCTTCAAAAAGGAAACTTTAGCAAACAGTATTTTTTCTGAAAAAATAATCCCTCTCCGATTACAAAATGCCCTATTAAAAAAAGCCCTCAAAGAATTGGAAGATGCAATGGAAGAACACCCTGTGGACTTTAAATATAAAGATTTCTCTAAGCTCCAATTAGCCATTATTGAGCGATATTTACGAAAATTCATCATAAAAGGATTTTCTTTGAGAAACGCCCACAAAGCTCTTTGCCACCTAAAGAAAGTAAAAAAAGTAACCAAGCCAAAATTTCTTACCGCATTCAAGGAATACGCCCCTAGAAATTGGCTAGATGATCGTTTTCTCGAAGATAAAGAATCACATATCATTTTAGAAGAATCAAATAACTTTTCCTACCATCATTTCATTGTTTGTTCAGAACTTCCCAAGTGTTTATTTTTCAGATTTGCCTTATCCGTAGCCTGTCAGTTCGCTATGCGATTAGGAGTAAGCATTGTAACCACAGAAGCCCCACCACCGCCACCAAAAATATCATTTTGGCGTAGATTGTTCGCTATTACCTAAAGGAAACTCTGTGAAAGTCGTTTATAACGAGTGTGTAAGGATTTTAGCTGATTT
>CAYFMH010000047.1:0-13117 GCA_964344165.1 uncultured Candidatus Peribacteria bacterium
TTCGAACAAGCAATTTATTCAAGATTTTAACACACAAAGATCCTGGATAGGTTCTGAGAAACCAAGAACAATTGCAACAGGTTATGCTCAAGCTTGAAGAAAAGTTTGGAAAAGGGCGTATTTTCGAGAAAGATAATTTCTATTCAAATCCCGAAAAGAAATACAGGCCTTATCGTGTAATTACCTATACAGTGGAGGTTGATGGAGTACCTTGTGAAATTCAGATTTCAACACTTCGCTCCAGTATCGTTGCAGATCTGGAGCATAATGCTCGATATAAACCTAATATTCATCCAGATTTACCTCAAAAAGTGCGAGATCATACTCTCGACTTTCAGCGTTCATCTACTGCTTCAGAACATACTGAACTTGCAAAATAACCATAATTCCTAATAATTAAAATGAACATGTCAGAACACACACCAGTTTCGGAAAATCCTAATCCACTTCCAGAAAATGAAATGGGGGTCTATGTCTTTGAAGTCCAATTTGAAGACGGAAGCCGAGAATATCCAGTGCAAGTATCTACCACAGAGCCAAACTGGAGAGAACAGCTTAGTGATGCAAGACGTTATCTTACTTCTAAGCACAGCGGAAAAGCTACAATTGTAGTTCTCTTTAGCGATGATCTACTTGAAGCTGGAGCAGAAAATGTTGATCAAATTGCCCATTGGACAGATTACAGGGAACGAATTTTAACCTACGATGAAGAAGGTAATATAGGTGGAGTTTTGAATAATCTTAAATCAGCTAATGTTCCAGTAATTATCATTCAGGCTGTAGAAAAAAATTTAGAGTGGGAAAATAATGAGAAATTATTCCGATCTCTTGTTGAAGCTCAATTTGAAGGCCAAGACAAAGAAGACATTCTCAATGCCCTTGAAATAGCCAAAGAAGCTCATGAAGGACAGTTTTATGCAAAGCCAGATGAAAAAGAAGGATTAACTGATGTTCCCTACGTTAATCATTCTATACAAGTGGCTATAATGGCCTTGAGAGCTGGTTTATCTCCAGCAGGGATACAAGCAGCCTTATTGCATGATGTGGTAGAGGATGTTGAGGAATTTGATTTTGAAGTATTAGCTCAAAGAGGCATTGCTCCTGAAGTTATTGAAATGCTTAAACCTCTCACAAAAAATGAAGGAGAAAGCCGAGAAGTATACCTAGCTCGATCCGTAGCTAGTGATATTGAGCCTAAAATCATTAAACACCTTGATAGGTTTGATAACGTTTTAAGAGCCTTTACTCGCCCAAAACCAGACTATCATGCTCGTTATATTGCAGAGTCTCGAAAAGATTTCTACGATGCATTTTTTGAAATTCCTGAGCTTGAACCATATTCATCAGCATTTGATTTAATGCTTGATGAGCTAGAAAAATACAAGGTAAAACTTGAAAAA
The DNA here is from genome assembly GCA_964344165.1 of uncultured Candidatus Peribacteria bacterium. Classification (GTDB taxonomy): domain Bacteria; phylum Patescibacteriota; class Gracilibacteria; order UBA4473; family UBA4473; genus CAYFMH01. The sequence goes on from CAYFMH010000047.1 coordinate 1,401, forward strand.
ACTGCTTAATTTAGGTTTTTCCCTGACGTATGTATGGACAGATATATACAATCTACAAAAACGTACAGACCAAAGTGGGAGGGGGTGGGATATTAATATTGATTTGTGGTAGATGGAACAACAACTGTTGTGTTAAGTAACGAAAGCGGATCTAAAATCACGCAAGCCCTCTGTCTGATTGCTAAAGCCTCAAAGTAAATACATCTTATCGAAAGCTCTTCTTTCTCAATACATAAGTCAAGTTCTGGTTCAATATCACACGATCCCTTTCGGTGAGCGATAATCGCTTGTTTTCTAAACACTACTTTACCATATCGAAATTTCTCACAAATTAGTGATGATCTTCCACGAAAGAAGCATAGGTATTTTGCATTTTTCTGTGATGTGCTGTTTCCTTGGTTTTAAAGTCAATTTTGAGCCTTTTCTTAGCCAAAATACGCACCCAATACGGATGAAATTGAACATCAAAATACTTGGCAATAAACTGTCGAAGCTCCTCAACTTTCCGGAAAGGTTTCACTGAGTTGTGCCATTGAGCAATAGTGTCCATTTCTTTTGCTCCTAACTGAGACTTTCGCCCTAAATAATGCTGAACTAATAATTCTTCAATTCCTCCTGATTGATACTTTTTAAGCCATATTCGTACAGTTTCCGGCCTTACCTCCAGAATTTCAGCAATAGTATCCTGATTGAGTCTTGCGTTCCTCATTCGCACACTCTGAATTCTCTTCCACAGAATAGGCTTCTGGATCGCCTTCTCTGCTTCTGAGAGTGCTTTGAGTTGGTCTTTGGTTAGTTCGATACATCGATTGCTCATTTCGCCTTTATTATGCATAGAAAAACAGATTTTCTCAACTTGAATGATCTATATCCATAGGCATTGTTTGTGGATACGTGATACAGGATTTTTTCATTTATCTTGATTTTCAAAATTTGAAGTTTCTTCATCTGAAATTAGGAATAAATGAGATTTCTTTTGAGAAAAATTCGTGGGGTTACACACCCTATGAACACAGTTAAATACTGCATATTTTTGTTTTTGAATTATAGGGTAGTATGGAGAGATTAATTAGTTCAAAACCCTTCTTTTCCTCCTATGACTCTTTTCTTCTGAGTTAATCTATAATTCTGTTCTATCAATATTTCAGGAAAATTTTGAAATTTATGTTTTTTTGAATATACGTATCTTTACTGATTAACAATACTGATTTTAATGAATATTAGGGAGAAGACTCTTGCTGTACTCGATAAACTTTTGGAGGAGGGAGAATTTTGTGGTTATTCTACCTCGTTAAATCTTTCAGCTAAAAACTTTGAGACAGAAGGGATCTCATCTCAAGATGTACTCAAAGTTTTTGTAAGACTTTATTCAAGTGGCTGTTGGCAACTTGATAGATATGCTCCAGACGAAGACTATGACTATTTATGGGGAAAGAAGCCTCCTCCAGAGGACAAAATATTTTCTTTTGATTTCATTAGTTATTTGAAGATCTACAGGCTAAGACGGGAGCTTCTCAATGAAGTAGGCTCTTCAATTATTAGCAAAGATGCTCTAACTGTGATTTCAAAGGAAATTGCGTGGAATGAAGATGCCGAAAAAATAGAGAAAAAATTATTAGAGTCAGGAGTGGGTAAAAATCTTATTGATCATATGCCTGGAAAGGCAGTTGAAATGGTAAATGAACTATTCATATATCTTGCAACTTCAAAAAAACAGTCTGATCAAAATTTATTATTTCAACTAATAGGAGAGTTTTCTCATCCATTGCATAACAAAAACGATTTTGATTTAGCACAATACAAAGCTGACGAATTTTCTCGTGCACTTCAATACGATGGATTGTGTGTTAATAATTGGAAAGTTGAAAAAATAACACCAAAAATAATTGAAGAACTTCGAAGACGTTGTGAAGAACGAGCAGAAAGGAATGGAGAAATTGTGAGATCGGATTATTTTTCTGATGACGTAGTAGAGTTTCCGCACCAGATAAATTTTCATCCGACAGAACACTCGAAGAAAACTATAAAAAATGCTGATCAATATACCACCGAAGAAGACGGACTAATTAGCTATTTTGATCTTTGTATCGATAAGATAAATAAGGAAATATGGCAGAAAGATAATCCAGAAAAGAAACTGTCATTTGTTCTCAAAAATACAGACGACTCAATAACGTACAATCAAGTTTTTTTGGATATTCATTCACAAAAAGGAGAATGGTTTAATGACAAGTGTATTTTTGATAGACTACCAAAAAATGAAACTGGAAATAAATTCTCAAAAAAAGTTAAAACTTTTGAAGAGTTGCACAAGGCATTGCAGCAATCAGTTATTTACAAAAAATGTCGTATTTCTACGCATAAAAGACCCGACAAATATAAATGGTTGGAAATTGATAAATCGCTTGGAATAAGGCTTTTAGATGATTTTAACCAAAATTAACCAATTTTTCCTGAAATTAGCTGATTTTTCCTAAAAAAGTTTTTTTGAAAACCTAAAAACCATTTTTAGAATGGCCTTGAGGCCTCCGAAAGGGGCTTTTTTAAGGTATCTATTTTTTAATTCCAATATAGATGAATGATTTTTTTACCACCAGCGACACCTGCGAAGCAAGTTCCATTCTCGCCAGTGGAGTACAGATTGAGCGAATGGAGAAATCTCCAAACGGAAGAGTGCATTTTTATTTCCCCGACCGCCAGAAAGCCACTGAAGTGAGTAAACAGTTTTGGTCGAAAACACTTCCTATTGATGCTCAAACACTCCTCACAGAATTTAAAACCTTAAAATACAGAGTTATAAACCTCTGAAGAGGCCTCAGTTAATACTAATGAACGATAAAAATGAACACAAACTTCACCCAAATACCAAACGAAATTTATGATGCTCTCTTGAGCCACAAACTAAATAGAACGGAATTAGCAGTAGCATTTCATGTTCTGAGAAAAACTTTTGGTTGGCAGAAAGAAGCAGATCGAATTTCAAGTACACAGTTTTGCGAAGCCATCGGAGCAAGTAAAAGATCAATATTTGAGGCACTGAGACGACTAAAAAATCTGAATATCATAAATGAAGTGCAGAATACCGCATACTATAAGTCTTTAAAGATTAATAGGAACGTAAAAAGCTGGAAGGGGGTGCGAAAAACTGCACAAGTGTCAGAAACCGCATTCAGTAGTGCCGAAAAATGCACAAAAACTATGCAGGGAAATGCACACACAAAAGAAAAGAAAGAAACTCAACAAAAGAAATGGCTAGATCGACTTCAAGAATTTTGGAAGACCTACCCAAGACAGATTGATTACGAAGAAGTAAAAAGAGCTTTTAAGGAACTAAATCCATCAGAAGAACTATTTAAAACAATGCTTTTGGCTCTTAAAAAACAAAAGAAAAATCCGGAATGGAAAAACATTCTATTCGTTCCATATCCTGCGAAATGGATTAGAAACAAACGTTGGATGGATATGCCATCTAAAACCGAAAATGAATTCTTAACTTTTTAAACATGCACTTTTTAGAAGCAGAACAACACGTGCTTGGCTGTGCTCTACTGGATAATCAACTACCACCAATCAAGGAGAGTTATTTCCAAGATGTCAGTTGCAAGCTGATATGCAGAGCTATGTACAATTTGCATTCCAAAAAAATTGAGATAGACATGGCAACAGTTGCTCACATCCTCAATAAAAGGGGTAGTTTGGAAGAAATTGGTGGGCCGGAATTTTTAGCAGAAATCCAAAATGATGTACCAGTTACTTCTCACCTAAACCAATATGTAAAAATCGTGAAAGATAATAAGCTGAAAATCGATATAGAGCAGTTGTGTACTAAGACAGCAAAATCAATAAACCAGACTGAAGACATTCAGAAACTACTCTCAAAGACAGTTACTGATTTTTCCAGTTTAGGAGAGCCACCGAAAAACAAAACATTGATCGAGTTGCGAGCGGATCTAAAAAAAGAACTGTCTGAAAACCCTTATGGTTTAGAAATAGGGAATGAAAAAATTGATATAGCCACATACGGAATTAAACCGGGAAGATTTTGGATATTAGCGGCTTATTCCAGCGGAGGAAAAACAATGATGGCTATGCAAATAACGAGAAATATTGCTCGCCAAAATAAGCGAGTAGCTTTCTACTCTCTAGAGATGAAAGACGTGGATGTGTATGAACGATTAGATCGTATCCAGCGATTTAATAAACAAGAATTAGATGAGATTGATACATGGCCAATCGATATTATTACCGATAAAAGAGACTGGCTTGATGTTTCAATTGATGCTCAGAGAAGAAAACCTGATTTAGTGGTTCTGGATTTCGCTCAAATTGTGGGGATGCCATTTGCAAGTGAATATGAAAAAATGCAGATGTTAGCCCGAAATATCCAGGATTTTTGCAAAGATACCAATATTCCGGTTTTGCTACTGTCTCAGGTGTCTAATGAGTCCATGAAAGAAAGCCAATCCCTTCCTAATGCAAAAGGAGGAGGTGACCTTTTTGCGGCTTGTGATGTTTTTATCCAGCTTCGTTGGGACTTTCACAAAGAAAAAGAAGATATGGCGAACGGAAAACAGGAAGGATTTGAAGTAGATGAATTTGAGCGGAATATTTATGTGGCAAAAAGCCGTTTTGGGATGACCACATCATTCCCAATCATATTTGATCGTAAATGGGGACTTTATCGAAATTTTTAAACCAACACATCAAAATAATGATCAACAAACCAGAAAAAAAGGGTGCATCTAAAGCAACAAAGGAAAATGAAGTCATTTCCTTGGGACGATCTACCATTGAACTTGGAGTGCATTATGCAGAGGATAACCCTGAAAATTTCGTTCAGGATGTCTGCAAAGCCTTTGCGTATACTGGTGTGTTTGATGGGTTAAAGGATGAAAGCACTACCTAAACTTGCATTAAAAACAAATATGGGTTATAGATCAGACAAATGGAAATGCTAATGAATATGGTGAGCGATGTTCTTCGCAGAGTAGCGATTTATATTCGTGTATCTACCCAAGAACAAAAAATTGAAGGATATGGATTAGAGGCTCAAGAAAAGAAGCTTCTTGATTATGTGAATAACAACAAAGCTCTTAACCTTATCACAAAAAAGGAGTGGATTTATTGCGATACACACACCGGAAGTGATATCAATCGACCGGAACTTCAACGTCTGCTCAAGGATGTGAAAGAAGGTAAATTTGATGCCGTTTTGGTGTGGAAGATTGATCGTCTCTCTCGATCTTTAAAGCATCTGCTTGGGATATTTGAGCAATTCGAGAAGCAACAGGTCAGTTTTATCTCCGTTCAGGAAAACATTGATTTTAAAGGGCCTATCGGGAAATTAATATTTCAGATATTCGGAGCAATCGCTCAGTTTGAACGAGAACTTATCAAGGGGCGGACACAGATGGGAAAGATCGCTTCTGCAGAGATGGGGAATTTTACAGGAAATTTTATCCCATACGGATACAGAAAAATTCCAAATAAGTCAGCAAAAGGAAGTCGATTGGAATTGATCAAATCTGAAAAAAAATGGGTAGAGCAGATATTTTATTGGTACATCTATGATGATATGGGTTTCGGACAGGTTGCTAAAAAGTTGAATGAACTGAAAGCTCCCAGGGGTGAAGGCTCTACGGCTAAGAAGAAAATCGGCACATGGACGGAGAAAATGGTGAAACTGATCATTAACAACTCTCTGTATCGTGGAGAATTCATAGCCAATAGAACCGATGAAGCAGGAGCAACATTGCCAGAAGATCAGTGGACAATTGTGAAAGTTCCGGCCTGTATTTCCGAATTAACCTTCCAGCAAGCTCAAATCGCCAAATCAGAGAGAAAAGGGGGGAAATACACTGATTACATGCTCAGTGGAAAACTCGTAGATATGACAGTCTCTCCGGCCAAGAAATTTTCGGGATGTAAGCGATTTAAAGGCGGTTTCAGCTATCGAAGAAAGCAATTTGATGATCGGCATGGGAAACATCATTCGGTCTTTGAGATCCCCGGAAAACAGATTGATGCATTTGTTTGGGGGAAAATCATGGAAGCGATGAAAGACCCGGAGGTATTCATCAATCATTATCTCTCTAGAGAATATGCTGAACCGGGGAAGATTGCCAGAATAGAGCAGCAACTGGATAACCTTCGGGAGCAAAAAGTGAATATCGAAACCCTCAAAATCGGGAAAATCCAAAATGCCTACGAAAATGGGATCTACGATGAAGAAACACTTCAGAGAAAAATGACTGAAGAGGAGCAGAATGTCGTGCAGATTGAAGAGAAAATTCAAGAACTGGAAGATGATCTCTCCTTTATGAGTTCGATCAACATTGAAGTAGAGAAACTAAAAACCGCTTCCGAACAGATCAAATATCGACTGGAGAAACTAACAACCTCTCAAAAGAAGGTTATCTGTGGCCTCTTTGTAGATCGAATAGAGATGTACCGCCGAAAAGAAGGCAAAAACTGGAAGATCAACGCTGAGATATTCTTCAGGTTCAACCCCAATAAGTTCCCCTCCAAAATAGCAGAGGGTAGAACCGAAAAAGATGATACTGATGCCTCAAAAGAGACCTCTGATGTCGAAAATCGAGAGATTGGTGTCAGGAGGGGGATTTGAACCCCCGACCTCCGGGTTATGAATCCGACGCTCTCACCAACTGAGCTACCCTGACTTATTTAAACCTCCGTCTCGAGTACTTGGGAACGACGGCGGATAATTGCGACTTGATACTTGCTTCCTGGAAAACACTTCTCAAAACCAAAAACAGCCAGTCGATTGTACTGCTTTCGGATACCAGGTCAAATTGTCTTATTTTGATTACTTCAAAATCCCACACTGCGCCTGCTGCTGCATAATCTGATCTACCAAAACCATGGTGGTCATTGCCTCAAGTACCGGAATAATCCGCGGAACAATGATCGGATCATGACGTCCTTTTATTTCCAAATCCACGTTTTCACCTTTCGCATTGGTGGATTTTTGTGGTTTAAGGATTGAAGCGGTTGGCTTCACGGCTACTCGAAACCAAATATCATCTCCAGTAGAGATCCCTCCTAATATTCCTCCATTAGCATTCCGCTCCGTTTTAATATTTTTCCCTTCTGCAACAAATGGGTCATTAGCTTCTGAACCTTTTTTCGCAGATAAAGAAAATCCCTCTCCCATTGCAAACCCCTTGGTCGAACCAACGGAAAGACAGGCGGCCGCTAAGGATGATTCTAATTTCCCAAAAACCGGACTCCCCAATCCAGCCGGCGGGTTTTTTACCTGAATTTCAACGATACCTCCGAGAGAATCTCCTTCTTTTTTTATGGCTTCAACTCGCTCCATAGTAGCCTTAAAAGCTGATTCATCCGCCATCCGCAATGGATTTTTTTCGATAAAACTTGGATCTACGTGCGTAAAAAATTCACCGCCGATTTCTCTCGCAAATCCAAAAACCTGTACTCCGATTTGATCTAAAATCTTTCGAGCGATTGCCCCTCCGATCACCCGAGCGATGGTTTCTCGTCCTGAACTTCGTCCGCCTCCTCGATGATCTCGGATACCATATTTCGTATCAAATCCATAATCCGCATGGGATGGTCGATACACATCCTGAATATTTTCATAATCTTTTGAGTGCTGATTTTCATTCCTCACCACGACTGAAATAGGAGTGCCGGTTGTTTTCCCTTCAAATACGCCTGATTGAATTTCACATTTGTCCCCTTCTTTTCGTGGCGTCGCAATACTGCTCTGTCCTGGAGCTCGACGATTTAACTCTTTTTGGATATCTGATTCCGACAAATCTAAGCCCGGCGGACACCCATCAATCACAGCTCCTAGAGCTGGACCATGACTTTCTCCAAAAGAGGTGAGACGAAAATAGTGGCCAAAAGTATTCATTGAAATAATTTAAAATTTAAAAAGCAAAGTTCAAAGTTGTGGAAGTATTTTACATTTTTTCACGAAGAAGTAAACTTTTTTCCGCATGACCAAGGGATTTTCAATCATTTTTCTTATTTTTCTCGATCAAATTTCCAAATTTGGCATCCGGAATTACTTGGAAAATCCAATCGAAATTACCTCTTTTTTTCGCATTATTTTCACCGAAAACGAAGGCATTGCCTTCTCTCTCCCCGCTTCCAATTGGTTTATTATTCCTTTTACTTTTTTGGTTTTGGTTTTTTTGGGCTGGCTGTTGCGAATGAAAAATATTCCCAAATGGGAATGTGTTGCCGGAGTTCTTATTTTTGGGGGAGCGGTCGGAAATCTGATCGATCGGGTCGTGTATGGAAAAGTAACGGACTTCCTCAGTTTTTGGGAATTCCCGGTGTTTAATCTGGCGGATTGTTTTATTTCGGTGGGAGTGGGGGTTTATATCCTGAGTGAAGTACTCAAAAAACAAAAAAACAAAAAAACAAAAAATTAACAAAAATCACTCCTTATTTTTCCCCCTTCTCCACTTTTGGAGCCCCCTCTTTTTTAGCTGGAGTGGCTTTTTTTGCCTTTGGAGCTTCTCCAAGCATCTTCACCAATTGAGATTTTTTTCGTCCAGCCGTATTAGCATGAAGAAGGTGTTTTTTTACCGCCATATCAACCGCTTTTTGCACTTGAGGAAAAAGTTTTCCCGCTTCTGCCATCTTTTTTTCTTCGACTAGTTTTAAATATTGCTTTACCAATTCTCGATACTTTTGCTTGGTAACTACATTTCTTTTTCGACGTCTTTCTGCGGAACGGACTCTTTTGATGGCGGATTTGATAATAGGCATTTTTTTTAATTAACAATTAGGAATTATCAATGGTCAATCTAAGCATACCTTAAACGTCTTTCATTGAAAATCGTGAGCCAAAGATATTTATCAGCTAAAAAAAGTCAAATATTCTTGAAAAAAACACAAAAAATGTAAAAAGATCTTGCCAAGTTTATATTTTTTTTTAAAGTGCAGTTCAGACATGCTTTTTAGATTTCTTCGAAGACGTAGAAGATCTCGCTATGGGCGAAAACCTCAAAAAAGGTTTCTTCCCTTGGTCATTGGTGTAGGAATTATTTTTTTCATTTTATGGGGAGGGGGAAAATTAATTTCTGGGCTTTTTTCTGATGGACGATCAGAATCTATTGTGGCCGAAGTTGAAATTTTGGATGGGAAGGCTGAATTTTCACTTGCTGAAAATGAAAACTGGACCGCTGCTTATTCTGGGCAAAAATTCTTTACAGAAGATTCCATCCGGACAGGATCCAAATCCCAAGCCGTATTGGAAATCACCGGCGGAAATACTATCTTTTTGGACGAAAATTCTGAGGTTGAATTTGTGGAACTCGAACAAAAATCAGCCAACAAAAAAAATATCCTTCTAAAGCTTAATAAAGGGAAACTTTGGGCAAAAGTATCTGACGATGATTTTAATAATGACTCAAAATCAAGATTTGAGATCGAAACACCGAGGTTTGTACTTCATGTAAGAGGGACTGTCTTTGCGGTCTCATCTGGATCTAGCCAAGACACCGTTCGACTCGTCAGAGGAAATGTCGATGTCGATGTCAAAGAAAATGACAACATCGTCAAAAACCTAAAAGTAGGTGTTGGACAAAAATTGATCGTCTCCAACGAAACTCTCAAAAAAATTAAAAGCAGTATGGATGTGCTTGAAATTATAGATTCTGAGTTCATCGAGTCCGAATGGCACATCCAGAACCTCGCGAAGTTTTATCCACAAGAAGCCGCACAAATCCGAAGACGGATCGAACTCTCCGCCGCCGGAGAAGAAAAGAAAAAAGAAGAGACTGAAAAAAAAGAAGGAGAAATTGATGCTCCAGAAATACTAGAACCCGCCGATGCCGCCCGTATATCAGGCAATGTTGATACGGTAAAAATAGAAGGAACCGCGCCTCCAGAAGCTGCTCAAATCGTGGTCAATGGATTTACGCTCACTAAATTTCAACCAGGGGATCGTAAGTGGACGTACTTTGCCGCGAAAAAATTTGGAACGCTGCTGCCTGGAGAGAACACCTTCTCTGTTTATGCTGTCTCTCGAGATGGAAAAAAGTCAAACGAAACAAAAGTAGTTATTTTTTATGAAGGGGCTGACGCAGCTGCTCCAACAGAAAGCACTCCAGCGCCAATAACACCTCCTGCTCCAACACCAACTGCTCCTCCAGCAACTCCTCAACCAACAAGCTCCCCTGACTTTAAGGCCCCAGCCGTCACCAAGCCAGCAATCCTGGGAAGTGGAGAAATCTATGAAACTTCAGCCGATGTCGTCACCATCAGTGGAACCGTCGACCCAAAGACCAATATGGTGAAGGTAAATGGTTATCAACTCAAAAAATTCAAAGCCGGTGATACAGAGTTCACTTACATCGCTAGTGCTCGATATGGTGTCCGAAGTAATCTCAAAGAAGGAGAAAACAATTATGAGATCATGGCCTTCGGCCCAGATGGGAAGATCAGTAGCACTGTAGTGAAAGTGATTTATACGCCGGTAAAAATAAACTAATTTTTATCACTTAATTTGATTAAAATGGATGATACCGACAAAAAGAAAGAAGGACAGGAGGGCGAAGAGAAAGGAGATAAGGCAGTTATTCCCAAAATCGCTCTAGAAGAAATGGCCGTGAGACAAGTACAAGTAGAAAGAATTCTAGAAGCTGCTTTACTTCCCAAATTTTGGCCTTTTGAAGTAGATGGACAAGAATTTTCTTGGAAAATTTTAGAGAGAGAAGAAGGGGAATTTGTAGCAGTAGATTTATTAGACGGATCAGGAAACAAGCTTCTTCATCTACAAGTAGCCCCAAAAGAAAACCTTTATTCAATTATTTGGGATATTGATGTAGATCAAGAATCTGCTTTTAAAAGCATCGAAGACGCACTTAATACGGTTATCCCACCGGAGAGCACTAGCTCTTTAGAAGGAGAATTGTTAGCCACTGAAAATAATGAAAAAAATCCTGTACTCTCACACTTTGAAATTACTGTTAAAGATGGCAAGTGTGTCGATTTTTCAGAAACAATAAAAAGAGAAGTTCCCCAAGGAAGTAACATCGTGAGATTGTGTATTTATACAGATGAAGAAAGAAAAGAAAGCATTTGGTGGGATGAGAAAACACAAAAATTCCCTTGTAGAATAGCAATAAAAGGTGGTGATCTCGATTTCAAATTAGTAAAAAAACTTTTAAGCAACTTGCCTAAAGAAGTGTTTGAACGAATACAAGGGATTATGAATTCTTAACTCTAGAATCAAAGAATTATTTGTTTTTTTTGCATTTTAAAATATATTTTTTGTGATGCGAAAGTCACAAAAAGCTCGGAAAGTTTATCCGGTCATCATCGAACAAGATGAGGATGGGACTTTTATTGGGACGGTTCCGACGTTGCCCAGTTGTTATACACAAGGGGATTCAAAGGAAGAGGTTTTGAAATTATTGAAAGAAGAAGTGATTCCTTTGTGTGAAGACTATTTACGATCGAAACAGGAAGAAGAGAATAGTTTTATTGAAATTCAAGAATTAGAATTGGAATATGCCTAAATTAGTTCCTATCAAATACAAAAAGTTAGTAAGCATTTTATCACTGTTAGGTCTTTTGGAAGGAAGGTCAAAAGGAAGTCATCATTTTTTTGAACATCAAGACGGGAGAACTACGGTGGATTCTTTGACGTTTTGAGTTATTTTTACCCGAATATCGAAATTAAAAAGCAGAAAAGAACTGATAAGAAAGGATAACAC
>CAYFMH010000048.1:0-12894 GCA_964344165.1 uncultured Candidatus Peribacteria bacterium
ATGGATTGGTGACCTGCACGTTTCCATCTGTGACGAAAAAGTTTCCATTTACATCAAAATAAAAAGCATCTGTATCTGCTCCAGCTGCAATTTGGAGAGGATTATTTGGATTAGTAACTCCAATTCCAACATTTCCTGCACTATCAATTCTTACCGCTTCATTTAACCCGTTCACCAAAAATCGAAAATTATTTCCACTATTTTGGTACTGAATAGCCCCTTGAGCATTACTATCCGCATCACCAAAAAAAATACTCTGGTTACTCGTTGTACTCCCTAAAAAAGATAATCCCATTTCTGTCTGATCGCTTTCTACAACCAATTCATCTGCATTAGCATTGGTTGTCACCGTTCCAGCACTTCCTGCATATACATGCAGTGGTCCATCCGGACTCGTCGTTCCAATCCCAACGTTTCCAGTGCTGTAATAAATATCAGATCCACTCACAGCCCAGCTTCCATCTTTGTCTCCACACTCCCAGATAGAACTAGTATTATTCCAATCGAGAACTTGATTGTCACTACAAGTGTTTAACAGCCCAAAATCATCTGATCCATCGACACGCAGTCCCTGATCCGTGATGACCCCCTGAATTTCATTCGTCGCACTGGCATCAGCGTCATCTGTCGCATCGGTCCCACAGCTGAGATTGCCACCACTGTCGGTATCGATTGTGTCACAGCTTGATAAACCGTAAATTTGAACTACTCCAGCCTGCTTAACCGAAAATCGAGGTGCAGAGTATTCAAAAGATTCTGCAGAAAGATCTGAAGAAAAAGCGCTATCAATGGTCATTGTATCCAGATCAGTAATAGTCGCTACTCTTCTACTTTCTCCTGCGGCCGTAATCTCGTCTCCTACGGCGAGTTCAGTATCAAAAGCAGTACTTGTTCCAGAAACAGCAGTTCCTGTAGTACTGATTGTTCCGGTTCCACTAGCTTTGTCACTATGTACTTGAAACTTCTCTTGTGGTGTCATCGTATCAATCCCCACTCGATCATTAGTGATGTCTGGATAAACCAAAGAACCCAATTCCCCATCCTGTGGTTCTCCAGAGGGTGGGTTTGGCCAGGTGACCGCTAGAGCCATTCCTCCTAGTGAAATAGTTATCAAGAAGGAGGTTAATATTTTTTTCATTTGGTGTTCCAACTGAGAAGTGTTTTTGAAAATCAGTGATTGTTTGTTTTTTAGCTTATTTGTGCTATTTGTTTATCTGTTTAGTTTCAGTCTTCCTAACTCTAAAAATACCTAAGAAATTCTAACAAAAATTTAGACAAAAAAAACAAAAAAACAGCGTTTTTTACTCGAAAATTTGGACTATTTTCTTTGGCAATCTTGACTCCAAAAGTACAGCATCTCCTGAGCCTAATTCTTGAGCCATTTTTTGTAATTTTTCAGAATTTTTTCCAAAAAATTTTTCACCACAAATCTCTTTTCCGCGCAACTCAAAATCACTTTTCCACCAAAAAACATTGGCATTTATTTTTTTTAGTGAACGAAAAATTTTTTCATGAACATCTTCGGAATTTTTTCCAAGCTCGAGAAGTGGAATTCCAACAAAAATTTTCTTTCCCGGGAATTGATCGAGGTGGTCAATGGCGGCCAAAACCCCATCTGGATTGGCCGAATACAAATCCTGCAGGACGGTAAATCCGTTTTTATGTTTTTTGACAGACAGAGCTCTTTTGAGCGGTGGTAGTTTTTTGAGGGCATTTTTTATTGCTTCAGGAGCCATTCCATACTCTCGGCACACTTCCATCGAGAGCAGGGCGTTTCCGACAAAAAATCCACCACCCCATGGTAAAGTCATCTTTTTTCCATAAACTTCAAATTCAGTTTTGTCCGGAAATTTTTTAGCATTTTTGGTCACATCCAGAGAGATAGGGATGGTGGTCGCGTGGATGCGATTATCATCAAATACCTGAACCAAAAGTGCATTATCAGCATTAAAAAATACTTTTTCACTCGCGGATTCGGCCAGTTCAAATTTGGCCTGTTGGATCCTGAGTTGAGAACCAAAAAGTGAAATGTGCTGTGCATTGAGTCCAGTCATGATCCCAATTTTTGGAAAAATAAAGTCACAAACCTGCTTAATCTCCCCCACTCGATAGGCCCCAATTTCAACAACAAAGAACTTCTGTTTTTTGCTCTCAAAAAACTTCTTATTTTTGAGCACTAATCGAGCGATGGCCACTTCATTGTTTTGGTTTTCTGGATTGTAGCACACATTTTCTTTCCCAAATTTGGATTGCAGGAGATGTACGAGGATTTCTTTGGTAGAGCTTTTTCCGAAGCTTCCGGTTATCCCAATCACTTCGACATTTTTATTATCTTTCATCACAACTCGAGCACGGTAAAAAAGCATCTGACGGGCCAAAAACACCGGAATATCAGAAATCAATACGGAAAGCGCAATCCAAAGAAAAATGGTTCTCTCCCAGAGAACAATGGTTAGCAACCCCAGTCCAAAGTTTGATTCTATAGCGTAGACAAAGACATAGCTAAAAAAAGCAAACAGAAGGCCAATCAGGATAATCCGCCCGGATATTTTTGGTCGTGGTAAAATCCCATCAAAAAACCATAGATTAAAAAGATCTCGTCGACCATCTTGGGTAAAAAAGTGAGCCCGCATCCGATCAAACCGGTATTCTCTGATCTGCCAGTTTTGGAGCCAGTACAGAGCCGTTCGACATCCGATGATGAACCAGATAATAAGAAGAATGAGTAATAATTCAGTCATTTAAGCTTTTTTAAATCTTTTGGGATTGAAATGATAATTATCTAATCCTTCTAAGACAAAAGAATTTCGAAATCCTTTATCGTTCATTCTGAATTCAGTTACAATTTGTTGAACTCTCCAGTTAGTTCCTTTTAATAAATTCCCATCTGGAAATTGTACATTTCTCATAGCAATAACTTCATCTCCTTCATATACAAAACCAGGCCCATAAACACGGGCACCTTTTTCTTGAATAAATTGTCTTCGCTTTTCTAAATCAGGATGAAAAGATTCACTCATTTTTTTGATAAAAATTTAGTTACCAATTCCACAATCTCCCCCTCATGCGTCCGATGCACTCCATGTCTCCCCTCCCCTAGGATAACTAATTTGGCATTGGGCAGTTTTTCTTCATACACTTTTCCGGATTTCAGGGGGGTAATCTGATCGTTCTTTCCCCAAATGAGCAAAAACGGCATTTTTAGTTCTGGCAGATCATTTCGGAAGTCTTTTTCAGCCAATACTTTTTCGAGCGTGGTTTTGAGTTCTGGGACGACCGCTCCCCAATCTCGGGCTCCAAAGATGCGAGTAATTATAAATTTTTGGATGTATTGCGGCACAATCGCTTTTGCCAATCGAAATTTTTTACTCAGGAAAAGGGAGATTTTTTCTCGTGTGGTCGGAGGCCATTTGATCCCGGCGGCACCGGTCAAAATTACCTTTTGGGCTATCTCAGGATGTTTGGAGAGCAATCGAACAATGATTCGGCACCCAAAAGAGTGCCCGTAAAAAAAGCATTTTTTGATTTTTAATTCTTTCAGAATTTCTGTGAGCCACTCGGCGTAATCCCAGGTATCCCAACCCTCAGTTGTAGGGAATTTGCTTTTTCCAAATCCGGGCATATCGAGCAGGATCACTTCTAGATTGTTCTTTTTTACGATTTTGGGAGCTAGTTTTTCAAAGCTCTCCGTAGAGCCGCCCCAACCATGACAAAAAACCATTTTTTTGGTTCCCGTCCCATATCTCAGATAGTGATATTTTATGCCTTTTATTTCGGTGAATTTAGATTTCATCAGAAGTGATCTTATTAATTTTTTAAAAAAAGGCGAGACCACGAGATCCCGCCTTTTGGTTTTTTGAACAAATGTAGAATTACATGCGAGGAACTCCTGCAGGAAGCTTTTTTGTAATTCCTGATCGTACTGCTGCGGCAGTTAATTCCAGTCCTGCTCCTGGAGATTTAATAATGTGAGCTAGATCTCCTTCAAGGATTCCTGTCTCTATTCGTACTAGATTAGCTGTTCCCTTGAGACCTCCAAAGTCGGAATCTTTTGGATAATTTTGGAAGCCCACAGTCATTTTTGGTTGACCATCTTCGATCGTTAATCTTGCGACATATCGTACTACTTCCTCTCTGTCTGCGGCCTCAGAAATCATTCGTCTAAATCTTTCATCTTCGGCTTTAATTTTTTCAAAAAAGGCATCCCCTTCCAGTTTTCCATATTTTTCTCCAATCATTGGATCTCTTTTTACATCTTTCATTTCCACATTAAATCCAGCATATCGAGCCAAAATGAGGATTTTTCGAGCGACGTCCAGTCCATTGAGATCGTCCCAAGGATTTGGTTCTGTGTATCCAGCTTCATTTGCTTCTTTTACAATTTCAGAAAAAGGTCGTCCTTTTTCTAATTCTGAAAAGATATATCCGAGCGTTCCAGAAAAACAGCCTTCAATGGTTTGAAAAACATCTCTGTCTTCGTGTCTTTCGTTTATAAAATTGAGTGCACCGGCTCCTCCCATAACGGTGACGTTGGCATCGTACCGATGATGAGACTGAGTAAGTGTGCGAAAATCTCGCATTGTTCCAAAAGCCAATGGATTTTTATTAGAAGTTACTAATTTGTTTCCAGCAGCTACATCAGTTATCACTTGTTTGTGAAATTTTAAAAGTTCCTTTTTCCCGGCCGTTACATCCACAAAAACAATTTCTCCATCCATTCCAGCTTTTCGAATAGCCTGAAGTAAGCCATCCAAACTTTTTAAGGGAGGCATTTGTTTGAGTACTGCCATGGCTGCATCTCGTGAGTGAGATATTACTCTTAAAATCATAGGATCAATTCCCTCCGGAGCAAAATTTAACCTCAGTTGATCTTCTGCAAAATCTACCACGCCTGAAATTATACTTGGATTTCGGTGCCCCTGTTCGGTCACATCCAGCTCTGTTACTTGATTGATAAGTGTTCGTCCAACATTTCCGGCCCCTCCCAAAACTACTAATCTTTGTCTCATTTTTTATAAAATTAAGAAATAAAAAACTTCAAAAAAAATAGTGTTCAAAAATTTATTGTCAAATAAATCAATCTATTTCTTAAAATAAATAATTTGAGAAAGTGTTTTTGCTAAGTATTCCTTTTCACAAAAACACTAAAAAACATTTGAAAAAAGCTTTTTTTTATGCTAAAATATCTAGATTTTATAAATTTATAAATGAAAAAAATCATCTTATCGGCTGTGGCGCTCTCTTTTTTATTTCTTGGACTTGCAAATGTGCCTTTTATCACCGAAGCTCAATCCAATCCACCTACTGTACGTGTGACGGGAAATTTTGTGCCGGATGAAGTACTGGTGAAATTCAAAAAGAACGAAATTGATACGCAGGATTCTTATGGGCAGATACAGGCATTGGTTTTTTCCATCCTTGAAGATCTAGAAAAAAAAGCTGACTTGGAGCAAATGAATACGATCCTCTACCGACTCGAATCAGAAACGGAAACTGTCGGAGAAGCAATTGCCAGATTGCAGGCCGATCCGAGCGTAGAGTATGTCCAACCAAACTACATCTACTACCCACTCGAAATTCCAAACGATTCTAGCTTCAATCAACAATGGGGACTAAATAACACTGGTCAAAGTGTAAATGGAACTAATGGAACATCTGATGCTGATATAGATGCTCCAGAAGCCTGGGATCAATATGACGGAGAAGCAGAAATAATTGTGGCAATTATCGATACTGGAGTAGATTATACACATGTTGAACTAGACGGGCTTATGTGGGATGGAAGCAGCCAATGTTTTGATGAGAGCGGAAATGCTATCTCAGGAGGGTGTCCCAATAGTGGATGGAACTATACCAAGGATGAACTTAATGCCAATGATCCAATGTATAACACAGATGATCATGGAACTCATGTCGCCGGAATCGTTACCTCAGAGACAAACAATAATACTGGAATTGCTGGGACCGGACGAGGGATTAAATTGATGGCCATCCGATCTTCTTCTGTCAATGGAGGAGGAGAAGTTTTTTATTCTGATGACTTAGCTAACTCTGTAAATTTTGCTCGAAACAATGGAGCAAAAATTATTAATGCTAGTCTCGGAGGAGGAGCGAGTAGCTGTAGTGCTGTTTATGATCAACTTTTTTATGAAGCCATTGCTAATTTTGATGGTTTATTTTTGGCCGCAGCTGGAAATGATAATACAGAACATGATGGAAGCACGTACTTTGAATTTCCAGCCGATTATGGAACCAATACTTCCTGCTGGAATGGATTGGACAATGTGATCAGCATTGCCTCTACCAATTCAAATGATGGAAGATCATCTTTTTCTGATTATGGTGCTAATTTTGTCCATGTAGGAGCTCCGGGATCTGACATTTATAGTACGCTTCCAGACAATTCTTTAGGGTTTGAGAGCGGAACTTCTATGGCCACACCAATGGTATCTGGTGTAGCTGGAACTCTCTGGAGCCATAGTCCGACACGGACAACAAGTGAAATAAAAAATATCCTTTTAACCACCGGAGATGATTTAGCCGCACTCAATGGAATCACTACCACAGGAAAAAGAGTTAACTTTAATAATGCGATTACTACCCTTGAAAAACCAACCATAAATAGTTTTTCTCTCAGAGATATTGGAACAAATAATACAAGTTATACTTCAGGAAATATTGCCTTTACGATCAATGCAATCGATAATAATAACATTGGTGGAGAAAATGATACTTTTGAGAGATATGCGATTTTTAATAACAGTGATCAGGAAGTATTAGATGGATCTCCAGGAACTGGAAAAAATGTGGAAACTGATGGAAGTTTTTCTGCTGCAGGAACAGCAGGTGCTCTGACATCAGTAAGTTTTTATGCAGAAGTAACAGACAAAGATGGACACACTACCCAATCTGAAACTGACACAATCACTATCGATAAAATCGCTCCCACCAATCTACTAATAGAAAATTTTACCAATGGTTCTACATCAATCAGTTTTAACTTTAGTACAAGTGATGAAGGGATTGGAGAAGTAGAAATAAAATACTGTCCGACTTCTCAGGAAGATGAAACCTGTAGTGATTGGACAACAGAAACCAGCTACATCCGTTCTGAACTGATACCAAATACTCAGTACCCACTCTACACAAAGGTTCGAGACACGCTGGGAAATGAAGGAGATTTTGTACAAACTTCAAATTATCGAACTTTTGCAGCAACTGCTGATATTTCTAATCCAATGGCCCAAATTCTTTCTCAAAACGCTGGTACTACCAACGAGATCCAATTAAATTGGAACCTAGCTAATGGAATAAAAGTAACCATCTCTCGTGATACATCAGATTTAGCTTGTAATGCTGAAAGAAATGAAATTCTAAGTAATTCGACAGATACTTCTTTGGTGGATACCAGTTTGGCTTCTGATACGGATTATTACTATCGGCTTTTTGCGGTTAATGCAGATAACGAAACAAACACCACTGATTGTGTAAAAGTCAGACAAAGGACAATCCCCCCACAAGTCCAAAATCTCCAAGTAATTCAAAATGCAGTAAATCAAGACGAAACTACCGCAACCGTCACTTGGGAATGGAATGGGGTTTTTGAAACTAGTGACTATAAATTTTATCTCAACGAAGATCCAGCTATAGATGTAAGTGGGACTACTAATTATACTAAAAATGACTTACCGTTAAATACTTCTGTAAATGCACAAGTATCAGCTGTTCGATCTGGAGAAGAAGGAGAAAAATCAACTCCCCTCAGCATGATCACAGGTTCATCAAAACCACAAGATCTTGGATTTTCAGATAAAACTACCAGTACTATTACCTGGACCTGGGGAGAAGGAACTAGTAATGGTTACTATGCTCGTGTAGAAAAAGCAGGACAAGAAGTCCATAATTCTGGTTGGCTGAGCAACAGCACTTACTCTTGGCAAGGAACCGGGTATGAACCAAATATCCAGTACACACTCTACGTCAAAGCTAAAAACTTAAATGATGAAGAAACCGAAGAGTCTTCTTATGATACTTATACTTCTATTTCAACTCCAGCCTCTGTTTCGGCTACTAATATTACCAACAGTGGGTTTGCAGCCACTACTCCTGAGTTAGAAAATGTGAATGATGGAAATTCTGCCTATTACTTTGACATCGGATCGCAAAATTCTGGGTGGTCCAAAAATCCTTCTTGGAATGTATCTGAGCTGACTGGAAACACTTCTTATCCATTATCTGTAAAAGCTCGAAATGTGATTTCTGAAGAAACAGAATCTTTTTATACAAATGTTTTAACCCTTCCTGATACTCCAGAACTCAGCTTCGGAGTTCCTACTAATAACTCTCAAACAGCGATTATCAATAGCAATGGACCAATGGAATATCTCATTGATATTTCTACGGATCCAAACTTTGGAGTCTATGACAACGTTCTCAATTGGGAAACAAAAAATAATGGAGAAAGTGTTGTTTTTGAAAATTTGGAAACTGACACGACTTACTACGTTCGAACTAAATCCAGAAACGCTAGTGGAGAATCAGTTGAAAATATTCAGTCTTTTGAAATGCTCCGATATGTCTATCTTAATGGAACAGAAGACAAATATATCAACATTGAAGAGTTTGATAATGTTACCCTTTCTCTTAGTGCTGAAAACGGCATAACTGTTGAAGTTTATAATGCAGAAGATATCGAAAACGTTTTGCTCTCAAAAACCAGTACAGGGACCAGTGTTGATTTTAGCAACTCAGAATTAAAAACTGCTATACTCAATGGATCCGCTCAAAATACAGATATTAAACTGGCTATATATCGAGTAGATGCCCAAGAAAATCGTACGGCTGACAATGCTCAAATTATTTTTAATATCGATCGAATCGCCCCACAAATAAGTGTTACTTCCCATGAAAATAATGAAGGCGTAGATACAGCTCAGATAACTCTTTCTGGAAGCTTTACAGAAACAGACCTAAATAGTATTCAAATAAACGACATCCCTGCAAGTATAAATGCAAACAATTGGTCGCTTCTGGTTGGTTTAGAAGTTGAACAAAATACTTTTGAGATTGTTGCCATAGACAAAGCCGGAAACGGCACCGATATTTCTCTAAATATTATCAGACAAATCACGATTTCTGCTGTCGAATCAGAAGTGACGGGCCTCAATGATGTCACCATCACCTGGAAAACAGACGGCCAATCAATAAACAATAAAGTTTTTTTGGGAGTAGATGAAGAAAATCTAACCGAATATCAAGCCTCAGAAGGAGCGGGTATAAATCACCGGGTCGATATTTCAGGGCTTACTGGAGAGACCACTTATATATTTCGAGTTCAGAGTGAAAAAGATGGATTTGCCATAAACAGCGATTTTCATAGTTTTCAAACTCCTACAACGGTTGATATAGAAGTCCCACAATCAATAGAATTAACTGATGCAATTTATATGGGGACTGATACTTCTATTACTTTTACTGGAAGTGGAGAAAATGAAATTGTTTTAGTTTCTATAGAAGAAGATTATGGACAAATTACTCTCCCAGGAGATATAAAAATCAGTGTGAATGGAGAAAATTGGAACGGAATCATCGAAGCTCCATCAAAAATTGAAAAAATCTTATCAGAGGCAGAAATAATTCGAGATAATTTTTATGGGAGTGCTACAAATGTTGGTATTGTGGAAACTTTTCGAGTAGGAAACAAAAATCAAGGACTAAATTTTTCTAAACTAATTAAAACGGTAATTTCTGTACCAGATGCCAATCCCGGAGATATGCTACACGTCTTTTATTCTCACGACAATCGGGAAACCTGGAATAAATTTACTCCTTCTATCACTTGTGAAGTAACGGCTAATAAAAAGTGTGAACTCCACCTCCCAAACTTCTCTGATATTAATCTGGTAACACTCGAAAATCAAAACTGTACAACTGATGATTGGCTAGTGGGAGCCTGGTCTAGTTGCGAAGTCGGAAATCAATCTCGAACTATTAGCAAAAAAAATAATTGTGTGGGAGAAGGTGGGAAACCAGAAGATTCTCGACCTTGTGAAGAAAACAGTTCTATTGGTGCTGGGAGTGGAAAGGCCAAAACACTTCGATGGAGTGGGATGAAAAGAGAAGATCTCAGAAAAGTGCTTACAGTGGATCCAGAACAATGGAAAATAGAATACAAAGAATCGTTAAAAGACGCTGAACAATCTCAAAAAGGACTTCCTGGAGAGGTTGTCAAGAGAGATCGTGATGGCAAAAAACAATTTGTTGGTTATCTCCCTGGTCGAGTAGCTACAGATAGATTTAAACGTCAAAAAAGTGACATTAATATCAACGAATTCTTTTATTCTGTAGCCAAAACCCCAAAAAAAGTAAAGCTTAATAAATTGATTCCAAAATTTACGACCATGAACGCTATCGATGTTTCTCCTCAAAATGAAGTATATGAAGAAATCGCAAAAGTTATTTCTCTAGAGGTTCTAAAGCCAAATAAATACCACAAATTCCAACCAAATAGACGGCTGAATTGGACAGAGCTTCTAGAAGCATCCCTTCGAACTCTGGAAGTTCAACCACAATCTATGCTCACTCTCTGGGAAGCAGATCTCCCTCAAATCAAAGGAATTCCCCTTATTTTACCAGAAAAAGTTCAAACTCCAAAAGCTTTTAGAAGAATTAGTACTTACTACACAGCTCTAAATTTGGGCTTAATTGAAGCTAATATTAATCCTCAAGTAGCTCCTACCAGAGCTGAAACTCTAAAAGTTCTTGTCAAAGCATTCGAATTACATATCAACCCAAAAGCAAAAAACTCTTCCTTCCAAGACATTGCTTCAGATGATCCTCTCACTCCATGGATTATCGCAGCCAAAAAGAAGAGATGGCCAATCGAGTTTTCGGAAAGATATTTCCGTCCTGATAGAGCAATTACCAGAAAAGAATTTGCGCACTGGTTTGGGGTCGCATATGATCAAAAAATAGCCAGAGAACAATTATTGGTAAAATTAAAAAAGAAAAGGTCTATTTCTTCCCCAGTGATTATTAAAAAAATCAGTGTCCCAATGGAAAATAAAGAAGTTGTCGAAAATACACCTGTCAAAAAAGCAGCATCACCACTCAGAAAAGATCTTACTAAAAAAATCATGAATGCCAAAAGAAAGGCCCCAGAAGTCGGAAAAGTAGAAAAAGATTTTGGGGCTTTGTTAGACAAAGTGTTTTAAAGGTCAAAACTCAAAATTTCAATCTGACCTGCCCTCCAAAGCTTTGTAATAAAAATCAGAACAAGCGAAGGAGGGAATCATCAATCTAAAATCATAAATCAAGAGTTTCTGACTTCTTCCATGTGTGTGACTCGTTTGTTTACCAGGGCTTCGGTTCCGATGTCTTTTCGATAAAAAACTGGACCATCGAAATTTTTAATCAATTCATCACAGTACTTATTGGCTTCGGCTAAAGAATCACCGATCCCCACACAGCCGATCGCTCGGGAGCCTTTGAGCACAATATTGCCGTCTTCTTCGCCCACGGAGGCGTAGTAGACTCTTTGATTATCATTTTCTTCTAGAGCAGGTGATACAGACACGGGGACATTTTTGACCGAGTTCTCTGGATAGCCGTCTGGACAGAGATATTTGACAACCGTGGCCTGAGGTGCAAACTCTAGTTTTCCAACTTCATCGAGTTTCCCAGCGATGGCTTTTTCACAGACTTCGACGAAGTCATTTTTGAGTACTGGAAAAATATTGAGCGCTTCTGGATCTCCAAACCGAGCATTGTACTCGATCAACTTCACTCCCTGGTTGGTCACCATAAATCCGCCGTACATCACCCCAACAAAAGCACATCCGAGTTCTTCATTGATCGCCTGCATCGTTTGTACCGTTATTTCGTGGGCCTCGTCTAGATCTTTTTGGGTGAGGAAGGGGAGGGAATTGTTTTCATCAGAAATACACCCCATCCCACCGGTGTTGGGTCCCGTATCATCTTCAAACGCTCTTTTGTGATCTTGGATCGCGGGAGTGTCGAGGACCGTCTTCCCATCCACGATCGAGATGAGCGAAAATTCTTCACCGACGATTTTTTCTTCGAGTACGACGCGTCCAAATTTCTCGATCGATTGTTTGGCAAAATCTTCGGCGATCTCAAAATCATCAAAATGATCACCCGCTACAATCACGCCTTTTCCTCCGAGGAGTCCATCAGCCTTGACCACGATCTGACCTCTGTATTTATCAAAAAAAGCTTTCCGACCGGTCGTATCCAAAATTTCCGTAAATACTTCGAACCCTGGAGAGGCATCGATGTTGTGCTTTTTGAGCAGATTTCTGGTAAAGCTTTTTGAGCTTTCTAGTTGAGCACAATTTTTGTTCGGTGCAAAGCTTTTTACTTCAATTTCTAGCAATGCATCAGCCGCTCCAACACCGATCGGATCATCTGGGCCGATGACCGCAAAGTTTGGATTGACTTGTCGAGCATAACTTTTCATGGCTTCCAGATCCATGAGATCCGCGACAAAGATTTCTTTGGCGAGTTTTTTGATCCCGGGATTTATTGCGGAGGCGAAATTGTAGATTTCTGTTTTTTGTGGTGATCGGGCGAGGGCATCACAGATCGCGTGTTCACGACCACCGTTTCCGACGAGGAGAATTTTTTTTACCATTTTTTGTAGTTAAAAGAAATTATATGGAATTTTTAATTTTGTAATTTTAAATTTTTTGATCCCACTCAAATTACTTTTCAAAAATTTTAGATATTTAGCGGGACAGGTAATTTTTTAAATTCAAATTTTTAAATGTTTTTTTTGTTTCTACACCTTTTTAAGTTTTTTAGAAATTAAAAATTAAGATTTATTACTAATCATAAAACCACTGGCTTTGCCAGTGTGACGCTGAGAGGCTAAGC
>CAYFMH010000049.1:0-12807 GCA_964344165.1 uncultured Candidatus Peribacteria bacterium
CACAACCCTTTAATATTTTTCATTAAATTTAATGGGATTATGGAGCTTGCGATAGGTTTCTGCAAATATCGAACTTTTTAAGCTGATATTTTTTGCAGATGCAGTTTGCGGTTAAACCTTTTGTAAACTGCATGCTACAAGTCTTGTATTTGACTTTTTGGTTTTAATTTATATCATTAAGCTGATGAAAAACGAAGATCTGATCCTCGAGTATCTCAAGAAGATGGATTCTGACGCAAAAGAATTTAAGGCAGAGGTATACCGTCGTTTTGAGCAAATGGAAAGAAGATTAGAACGAATTGAAGATAACCAGGTATCAGAAAAGAAAAGATTAGACGATGTCTATGAAGCCCGTAACCAAGTAACCGTAAATTTTTCACGGGCTTTTGCCACAATGAATATACTCATTTCCGGAGTAATTGCTGCCTTGGTGGCTCTGTTTGTAGGGAAATAATTAAGTTAAAAATTTAAAATTTTAAGTTTTAAGCCGAAACCCACGTAGACTCTAGTTTCCTTAGGCCGGACGGGGTATAATACCCCGTCCAAGATGTTTCTGCTGTGGATAACTCTTCCGGCTCTCAAGAACGCTTGCTTCTGTTTAGTTTTATCTTCGCCACCTTCTCTTATTTTCAGGTGTTTTGCTTTTCGAAGAGAAGGTTTGGATGTTTTAAAGTCGATTTACAAATTTATAAATCTAAGCCGGACGGGGTATGTCCTGTCTGCCGAAGCTTTTTTTTTGTCAGAAAATTAAAGCGAAGGTTGATACCCCGTCCAAGACGTTTCTGCCATCAGGATGTGAGAAACATTTCGGTCCAAGTCGGGAGACATTGCTCCGACAAAAGGGTCCTTTGCATTTTAGCTCCACAACCCTTTAATATTTTTCATTAAATTTAATGGGATTATGGAGCTTGCGATAGTTTCCATTTAACTCCACCAAAACAATCTTGAATACAACTTCCAATTTTTCGTATGACAGCTTCTACTGCTTGCTGGAGATATGTTGCTGAATTTTTTACCTCTATTTCTTTTAATACCAAATCACTTCCATCAAAAACTATTTCTAATGTTGAACTTTTTTCCTTTTCATTCTTTAGAAATTGGATAAAATTTCCTCGGTCCTCCTCCTGATTCATGGCAAGAACATGAAAAATCCCCGGTTTTGACATAGTTATCTTTGCCCGTTCACCAAATCTCATCTTAAGTTGTAACCACCGACCAGAAATCATGGGGTCATCTGGTTCTCGGATCGTACACATGTACCAATCATTCCCTGGTTCTACTGTTTTTTTTTGAACTGTCAGCTGTAGAAGGAGGGGTTTTGATTATTTCTTTGTCTCCCTCAAAAAGGATTTCGAAATCGGTGTTTCCAAGTCTATTTCTTAAGTCTTGTAGAAAAGAAAAAAATCCTTCGGAATTATTTTGAGGATTTGAGACATGAAAAATCCCCGGTTTTGGGTTCATCACAAGTGCGTCGTATTGTAATTCTAAAATACTCCGTATTTCTCGATCTTTTAGAAGAAGCGATGGATGTATTGTTATCGTACAAACAGACCATTTTTGAGGTACTTCTATTGGTTTAATTGTGGGAGTTTCCGGTTGTTGAGCTTCCATGAAATATAACAAAGATGCAAACAATATTCTTTTTATCTTACCCATGTCAAAAGTCAACTACTTCTGCTTGATTTTTCTTTTTTTTGCGAGTAAACAAGAAGCCTCTTCCATGGAAAACTTTACTCCAGCCTTACTCGAATGGTATTCAGTGAACAAAAGGGATTTCCCCTGGCGGCATACGACAAATCCGTACAATGTTTGGGTATCTGAGGTAATGTCTCATCAGACCCAGATTGATCGAGTAGCCAATGATTTTTATCCGAAGTTTTTGGAGCGATTTCCTTCTATTAGTAGTTTAGCTCAGGCTCAGTGGGACGATGTTTTCCCTATATGGGATGGGCTGGGGTATTATTCTCGAGGGAAGAATATGCTCAAAACGGCACAACTGATTCAGAGGGATTTTGGAGGGGAAATTCCTCGGGATTTTGAGACACTGCGACAATTACCAGGGATTGGAGCTTACACAGCAGCGGCGATTTTAGCTTTTGCGCACGATGAGCGCATCCCGGCTATTGATACCAATATTTCTCGGATTATTGAGACCCTCTGGCCTGAAACCGATACCATCAAAACGGCCTGGAAGTTGATTTATCATGCCGAATCTGGGCGAGATTGGAATTCGGCCATGATGGATTTGGCTTCTTTTTTGCGAGCGGGAGAGCCGATTGCAGCGCCTCTGGATACGTATTTCACTCCGGAGAAGGCTGCTCAGTTTCTCCCAGAAAGAAAATCGAAAAAAGCCTCCCCCCAGGTGCTCAAAAACATGAAGCGTTGTGTAGAGGTGGGGATTGCTTGTATTTGGCGGGCAGAGGATGGGAAATATCTGATCCAGAGTCGGCCGGCTGGCAAAAGCTTCCCTGGGCACTGGGAATTCCCAGGCGGGAAGCGTGAGTCAGGCGAAGACTTCCGAGCGTGTGTGAAGCGGGAGATTGAAGAAGAATTAGGGATAAAGGTATCGGTTCGGCCACATTTTTATGATGAGACCTGTCGGTTCAAAAACACCAATTTGCGGTTAGTTTTTCATCGGTGTCAGATCCAGTCAGGAGAGCCCAAACCACTCGAAAATCAAGAACTGCAGTGGGCGCACCCGTCAGAATTTGATGCGATTAAGTTTTTGAAAACTAATGCGAAGGCGTTAGAAAAGTTGAAAGAGATGAGAGGAGGACAAAAAGAAAATTAAACAATTATCAATCTTCAATCAACAATGATCAATTTTGGAATTATTTTTTATGGGGAGTTATATATAATTCAGGCTTTAGTCTTTCTGAAAAAGGCTATTAGTTTTTGAAAATTGTTTGAAATCTTTTTGTGATTTCAATCCATTCTTCGATTACTAGAGTTTCTGCACGGCGATTTGGATCGATGTCGCCCAGGAGCTTCTCTGAAGCGATTCCAAAAAATCCGCCCAAAAAATTCCCGAGCTTTTTTCGCTTTTGGCTAAATCCAGCATTTACAACCGTAAAAAAGTCTTTTTGCATTTCATCCACCACGAGCGGTTTTTCATGTGCATCGAGTCGGATGATGGCCGAATCCACTTTTGGAACCGGATGGAAATTTTCTTTTTTCACTTCAAAAAGCAACTGACTTTTGGCAAAAATATCGACTGAGATTTTGAGGATCGAATTCTTTTTATCACAGAGTTTTTGGGCGACTTCTTTTTGGACCATGAGGATGGCAAATTGGGGCCTGTTTTTGGTCTCGGCGAGTAGCCGTTTCAGGATAGGAGAAGTGATGTGGTAGGGGATGTTGGCGATGACGCCGTATTCTCTGTTCCCAAAAATTTCATCCAGGTCTAGATCAAGGATGCTCCCGTGGATCAGATGAAAATTATCTTTGTGTTGGAAATCACGATTAAGAATTTCAATCGCTCGTTCGTCCAATTCTATCGCTGTAAGATTTGCTTTGGTCGACAAAAGTTTAGCCGTGAGGAAACCCAACCCTGGACCGATCTCTAGAATTTCTTTGCCTTCTAAATCTCCGGCAGCAGCAACAATATTATCTCTTATTTCTGTGTTCTGAAGGAAATTTTGGCCGAGTGATTTTTTGGCAAAAGACATAGTGAAATAAATAAAAGTTTTTTTAATTATCAATCTTCAATTAGGAATTATCAATCAAAGGAATTTTTTTTAAAATTAAAAACTTTTTAATTGATGATTGAAAATTATTAATTGTTAATTGCTTTCTTATAGCTCCAAAAGCAAAAAAATAAAATCAAAATAGAAATAAAAATTAGAGCGATGAGCTTCATCATGCCGGATAAAAACAGGGCAATGGTGCCAAAAACCCCAGAAAGAAAAATCAAAAAGAGGGCGGTTTGGTTTTCTCCGATTAATCTCGTGAGATTGTGATGGAGGTGGGCGAGATCTCCCTGAAAAGGAGATTTTTTGTCCACCAGGATCCGACGAAAAACTACAAAAATAGCATCTAGAACTGGTAATCCGAGGACCAGTAGGGTGGTTGCAATCTTGGCCCCAGAAAAAATCGCCATCACGGCCAACAGAAACCCCAGCGTTTGTGATCCGGTGTCGCCGAGGATGATTTTCCCTTTCCAGAACCACCAGAATCCGCCGAGTGCACATCCGGCCAAAAACAGATTGACCAGTGTCAACGGCATGTGGGTAGGGTCAAAAAAGAGCTCTGGACGAATAAGTCCCAAAATCCCCAATGTGAGAAAACCTACTCCCGAAATCCCGACCGTGAGCCCTCTGATTCCATCAAACCAGTTCATGGCGTTCTGTACCGCGATGATCCAGCCGACGGTCAGGACGAAAGAAATCATCGGATATTGAGTGATCTCAAAGTTGGTATTCTGAAAAGGATTACCGATGAAGTTTATCTTTATGCCCAGCCAAAAGATCCAGGCAGCGGCGAGGAGGTGTACAAAAATCCTCAGATACACAGAGAGAGGTTTTTCATCATCCAGGAAGCTCACAATCCCGAGTAAAAAAAGCGGTGGGAAAATTGGCATAAATTGGTCATTGATCACCAGAATTCCCAGAGAAGCAAAAAGAAAAATTAGTCCTCCTGGGTAGGGGATCCGGGGACGAGGAAGGTGGTATCGATGGGGGAAGTCTAGTAATCCAATTTTTGGAAAAACTTTCACCGCGGCGGCGGTGGCAAAAAAAGTAATAAGAAAACCAATTCCAAAAACTGAAAATGTTTCCATCTAAAAAATTTGTAGCACAAATATATTTTGAGCGCAAACTTTTAATAAAAATAAAAAAGCGAGGTCGTGAGACCTCGCTAATTGTTAGAAATAAAAGTATTTTTAGCTATTAAGCATTTCAATCATAGATTGGAGCGCAGGGCTTAGATTTTTCATTTCCTCGTTTGCAATAACTTGGAATTCTTTGTCGATTCCGGTTTTTTCAAAGTTTATTCCTCCATTTTTGTAGTTAAAAACTACTTCATATTCTTTTTCACGATATGAAAAGCTAATTTTTACTTTAGGCCCATTTTCTCCTGATTTTTGTGGTGAAACGCTAAGGATAAAATCCTCACAGTGAGAACCTATAAAGTCTGTTCTAAGAACTTCATTAAAGTATCTTCGAGCTGTTTCCAATACACCAGATTCTTTTATAGCTTTATCTACAAAAGCTCCACTTAATTCTCTTGTTTCTGAGGCCTTATTTACTTCATTGGATTCAGAAACTCCTTTCATTTGATCAGTTGCTAGTGCTGCTAATTTAGCTTTTGTAGTATTAACAACTTCTTCTTTTCCCTCCCCCGGGGCCGATTCCGGTTTTGATTTTAGCATTTTATTTTTGGTTAAAAAATAATGAATCTGTAAATTGTATCACAAAGAAGAAGCAAGCGGAATTTGTAAAAAAATACTTTACCCCCTCTTTAGTAAAGAGGGGACTAAGGGGAGATTTGTAACCCTAATGTTCATCACCAAACAAATGTTCGTGCAATCAAATCCCTCTTTAGTTCTCCCTTTTTTAAAGGGAGAGGAGGAGGTAATATAAGATTGATGTTGGATTACAATAAAAAACTAAAGCCATTTGCCCAGAAACTTCGTCGGGACGCTACCGAAGCCGAGCAGATCCTCTGGGTGCATATTCGAAAAAAACAAATTCTTGGAGTTCAATTTTATCGGCAAAAACCTATTGGGAAATATATTGCTGATTTTTATTGCCCAAAAGCAAAACTAGTTATTGAAGTTGATGGAGGACAGCATTTTGAAAGTACACAAGAAAAATCAGATCAAAAACGAGATGCATATTTTTCTTCTTTGGGATTAGAAGTTTTGAGAGTTAGCAATTTGGATGTTTTTAAAAATTTAGATTCTGTTCTTGATGTCATTTATGAAAAAGTTAAAAACAACCTCAAATCACCCCCTCTTTAGTAAAGAGGGGACACAGGGGAGATTTGAAACCCCAATGTCCATCACCAAACAAATGCTCGTGCAATCAAATCCCTCTTTAGTTCTCCCAGCCCAAAACCCCTCTTAAAAATCTTTTCCCTAGTATCTCCCCTTCTCAGGGGAGAATAAAGGGAGAGTAGGATGTAGTTATCCCTCCATCAGTTTCTCAATCTCTGCATTTGATACTCGTCGAGGAATTGCCTTTCTTCTTGCCTCCAGTGTCTTTTGCAACCGGAAGTATTTCCACCACTGTCCGAGAGTTTCTGTTTCAAACAGGAGTAGATACATAAACACTTTGATGTTGTACCAAAAAGTTGCGCCTCTCACATCAAAAGAAAAATCAGAGGAGAAGTTTTTTCTTAGTAGCATCTGATGATTGAGGTAGGACATTCGGTTGACTCGGCTGGTTTTTTGGAGCCGGTTTCGGATAACGTCGACGGCCTTCCTTCCAATTGCAGCAGTGGTCCGATCGTGAAACGCTACAGCAAAAGGGGCAAATCGACATTTCCAACCTGCCCACTGGAGTCGATAGGCCAGATCGATGTCTTCTTTGTACATAAACATCGCCTCATCGAAGTATTCTTTTTTTCCGTCTTGGTTAGAAAAAGAAATGTCTTCGAGAGCTTTTCGTCTATAGAGAGAAGCTGCCCCGGAGACCCCAAAAATATCTCGTGCGTGATCATATTGTCCATAATCTACTTCTGCTTGTCCGATATCTTCAAACCGATGAGATTTTAAAATTCTAATCCCCGCAGAATCAATAAAGTTTGTTTTTCCCATTTCTCGGACTAGGTTTTGGTCATCTTTGTAGGACTGAAAATCCCATCGTTTAAGTTTTCCCCCAGCTGAGCCATAGATTGGTTTCTCAGAAATAGATTTAACTAGCTCAGAAATGAAATTTGGCTCAAAGATCATATCAACATTGAGACACGCATAAAAATCTCCCTCGGTCTCACGCAAAATCATATTGTGTCCTCGTCCAAATCCCACGTTTTCAGTGGATCGGATGATCTTTACCCCGGTGAAATTCTGTTCGATTTTTTCGACAGTTCCATCAGTAGAATGGTTATCGAGAATAACGACTTCTAGATTTTCATAGTCCTGAGTGAGCAGAGAATTAAGACAAGGGAGGATATATTTTTCAGAATTGTAGGTGAGTATCCCAATGGTTACTTTTGGAGATCTTTGTTCTTGGATTTGGGTGACTTCTTCAGCGTGCAGAGATCTTTGTTTTCGGCGGTGGAGGACTTTGCCTGGGTCGAAAGCTTCTTGAGCCAGCAAGCTTGCCTCGAGCAGTGAATTATGTGTCCCAGCATCAACCCACATACCATGGATTTCGGCGGCTTTGAGCTGTTTCCTCTCCAGATAGAGACTGTTTACATCCGTGATCTCTAGCTCTCCTCGTTTCGATGGGTGGATCTGTCGGATCAGGTCAAAAACCTGATGGTCATAGAGAAAAAATCCAGTCTGTGCGAAGTTGGATTTTGGGAAAGCGGGTTTTTCTTCTACCGATCGGACGGTCCCATCGTCTCGGATTTCTACGATTCCAAACCGGGATGGGTCTTCTACTTTTTTTACAAAGATCTGGGCGCCTCTCTGAAAATAAAAAACCTGATCAGAAAAATCGTCTTCAAAAATATTATCTGACAAGATTGCGGCGATAGGCTCTCCCTGAGAGAAATTTTCGGCCAAACTGAGGGCTTGGGCGATCCCTCCAGCTCCGTCTTGGATTTTGTACGTAAAGTTTACATCGAAATCGACTCCCGATCCCAGGAGTTGCATGAAGTCTCCGGCGTGCTCCGGACTGGAAATGATGAGGATATCTCGGATACCAGAATTTTTGAGGGTCTGGATCGGATAATAAATCATCGGCCGATCAAAAACCGGCAACAAATGTTTATTGGTTACTTTTGTGCTTGGGAAAAGTCTGGATCCCGTACCGCCGGCCAAAATTACTCCTTTCATTTTTCTTCGCGCATGTTATTAAAAAATTTATTTAAGCAAAGCCTGTTTTTTTAAAACAGTTTTTTTATTTTTTTGGAGGGTTTATTTTGGCGTTTTTTGTTTTTTTAATCTGTCAGTGTCCCATCCAGCGTTCCTTCTAGTCTTTTCCCTTTCCAGCCTCGTTTATTGGTAAAGGTTCGAGGGGTGAATTTCTTTTTCTTTTTTATTCTTCTTTGATTTGGACTCTTCCAGTAGGGAGAGGCACCACCGATGTTTCTCTCTCGAAATCGATTTTTTGTATCTCGAGTCCATTGGGTTTGAGCGGTTGAGCCTTTTCTGCCTGATTGTCGAGCACTACTCCGGATGGCGGGGCGTCGTTGCCCCCATTGTTTCCATTTGCTCAGTTTTTGCTGATATTTTTCTTGGTCTGTAAGCTTATTAGAGCTTATGCGACTTGGGTTTATGCTACTTCGATTATAACGTCTTTTGTTGAAGGTGTTTTTTGTAGCACCAGTTTTTTTGATAGTTTGAGCTCTTTTGGTAATTGATTTTGGTTTGGTCGATCGGGTATAGCTTCCCGCTCCAAAACGCCGATTCCCAGTAGATCGAGAAGTCTTTTGGCTCTGAGATCTGGCCTTGTTCCAGTGGCTTCGATTTAGTCGGCGATCAAAAGAAGAATTAGTTCTTCTTTTTTGGGCCATCATTGTTTTGGCCGCTCGACAAGAAGAAACCTTGATCCATTGATCTGGGACCTCACAGGGAGTGGCAAATTCTTTACATTCTCCTGTGATTTTATTGACGGCTGGTTGGATAACTTGAGCACAGTATTCACTTTCAGCCAGAGCTAGGGAAGTAGCCGAGAAAAAAGCGAGTAAGAGGATTATTTTTTTCATGAGAAGTTGTAGGTAGTAGGTTGTAAGTTGTAAGGAATAATAATTCTTTAAGAATTTCCTTTATTGATAATTGAAGATTGAAAATTCTCCAATTTAAAACAGGTTTTTTATCTTCTGTATGCACTTTTTTTATACGCATCCATGAAGTTTCGGTAGCTGCTGGTGGATTTTCTTTTTCTGCTTGAGCTTTTGGTGCGTTTTTTACTATTGCTTTGGTGAGAAAAAGTGCTGTGTGTATTTCGAGATGATCCTTTTTTTCTCGCTTGAGCTTGAAGAGACCTGAGTTCTTTTTGAAGTTTTCTGATTTCTGCTTTTAGCTCAGCGATTCTTTTGTTGATATCTGAGCTTGAGCTATTGCTCGATGAACTTGAAGATGCACTAGAAGAGCTAGAACTACTAGATGAGTTTGAGCTGCTTGAACTAGAAGAACTGCTCTCAGTGCTTTCTGAAGAGGTTGTTGAGTCATCGGAAGAACTAGAAGTGCTGGTATCGGTCACGCTTCCATTTCCGGCATCAACTGATTTGAGAGCTTTCTTTTCGATTTTTTTGATGTTTCGAGCGGCTCGATTGCTGGCATTTCGGTTGATCGCTTTGATGGTTTTGATGGCTTTAGTCGAACTACTTCCAAACCTTTGTTTTTCTCCGGCTCGTTCTTTGTAGAAGTATCCTTTTGCATAGTACTGAGTGTCTGGAACAAGGCCTTTTATCCGCCCAGCGTAGGTAGATCGAGAACCTTCTAGTATGGCCATTGGATCAGACATGTCGCTGTTTTTTGACAGCACGACGTGGAATCCATCGTAGTCACTGCTCGTGAGAGATCGGGCTCGAGACCAATAAAAATCGATAAAGTTATCATATTTTTTTATCCGGAGCGCTCCGAATTCTGCGTCTGGATTACTTCCAGAAGAACTTGAGCTGGATGAAGAGCTAGAAGATGTAGGATCACTTGGTTCTACTTCAGAAGTTTCTGTGGTTCCATCGCTATTCCATTTCCACTTAAGTATTTTTGATCCATTGGTCAGGATTCTTCTTCGTTCTTCTTTTTTGTAGGTGTAGACTCGGAAATAATAATCAGTTCCTTTTTCAAACCCTCCGGCTCGGATCTGAATATCTTGTCGACTGCTTCTCAGCCATTGTCTAGCCGGCTTGTCGGTCCTCATATCGATGGTGTTTTGACTCCATTGGAGGGCGTATCCATTTACTTGCGAAGTAATATCAGAAGAGACTGGATTCCACTGGATAAAAATTTCCTTTCCATCAGCGGTTGGAGTGACCGTTAGCCCTTCAATCCCAGCGAAGGCTGGGGCTACAAAACTAAAGAGTCCAAGGGTGAAAACAAATAAGAGTTTTTTCATTGTTAGGGGGTTAAATAATAGTTTTTAGTTCTTAGTTTTTAGAACTTTAAACAATTTTTAAAGGGGGAGGTGTGTCACCTACTGTGTTAAAAGTTTTATTATTCGTTGAAGATTTCGTCAAGCGGATTTTCCATTTTTCGAACCTTCCAGATGGGCCAGATGACGAATTCTGCTCGACCTCGGATGAAATCAGCCGGCAAAAATGGAGAATGAGATCCGTCACATCCGGAAGTGTGGAAACATTGACGGGAGTCCAAACTCTGCGCTCGGTTATCTCCAAAAACCAGGTAGTGTCCCTCAGGAACCGTAAATACATCTTGTCCTCGGGTTTGAGTACGACCGTGATTTCGAGAAGAGAGGTAGCTCTCTGGAAGCAGATAGTTGGTCACTTCGTCATTTGAGAGGTAGACTTTTCCCTCTTTAACTTCGATAGTATCGCCCGGTACTCCGACGATTCTTTTTATGTAGGAGACCTTTTTATTTGGTGCTTTGAAGACCACAATCTCTCCCCGCTCTGGTTCTCTCACGAAATGGTAGAGAGCCTCATTTACAAAGATAAATTCTCCCTTCCCCTGGATACAATTATCGTTAATCACATTGAGTGTCGGACACATGGATGGCCCAGATACCCGGAAAAGCTGGAAGATATAAAATCGGATAAAAAGCACGAGAGATATGAGAACGACGATCTCTATGGTGAAGCTGAGCCAGCTTTGATTTTTGTCCTTGATCATCGGGGAGAGTTTATGAAAAGTTCGGGAAAAAACAAATGGAAAATAGTTGTTAGTTTTTCGTTTTTAGTTCTTAGTTTTTTTTAATTCTCCAAAATTTTTCCTAACTCCTGCTTAAACGTCTCCACATCCTTGAACTGTCGATATACCGAAGCAAATCGGATGTAGGCGATCTCATCAAGGTCTTTGAGCATGGCCATCACATTTTTCCGAGAGACATCGCTCTATCGGGATGAATGTGCGATCTGCTTGTAAGTATGAAACGCGATATTCATTTGTTGTTTGATGATTTTTTGTTTAAAACAGAAGGAGAAATGAAAAAAATCGATCCACGAACACTGAGGAATCTAGAATTGCAGAATGAAAATTCTGGAGAAGCTGGAGAATCAGAACCTATTTTGGCTTTGGATTATGGGGCTAGGTTTTGTGGTTTGGCCTTTTGTTTGGATGGGATTTTGGTTTTGCCGGGGGGGATTTTTGAGACGGATAATGTTATTTTTGAAATTCAGAAAGTAGCACAGGCAAGGGGAATCAAAAAGATTGTCGTGGGGTTGCCGATATCTGGTGATGGAACGGAAAATGAGATGTGTGCAGAAATTCGATCTTTTGTAGACACGTTACAACGAAACGTATCTACGTCAATCGAATTTATAAATGAGCAATTTTCCAGCCAAAATACGATCCCCTCCCGCAAAGAAAAAGACAAAAAAGACCGGATTGATGATCTGGCGGCTATGCAGATTTTGGAGTTTTATCTGCAAAAAGTGCGAAAATAGATAATTTAAACAATTTCCTTTTTATAAGCGGGTTCGTGTGATTTTTGCATTGAACTATTTTGTTATACAAAAACATAGACCATCTGCTGGGGCAAGTTATTTTTTTTGACAAAAAAGGTTGAGAGGTATATAATCCTCTGATTTTCAAAATTTCGAAAAAAAGAAAATCAAAGTTCTTTTAAACAACGAACCCAAGTGGAGAGGATCGAGCAAGTGAAACCCCTTCCGTGTCCGAGAATCAATCTTTTTTTCTGCTTCGTGCAGACCCATGTTCCTCAGACCCTTCGGGGCTCATTTGCTCTCTTCTCTCCGCTTTGCGATGTCGCTTCTAAAGCTTAAACCACTCTAGAATGCGCACCGTAAAACGAAGAGAAACGGTCAGTTAAAAAAAAAGACAACTTCTGAAGTTTTCTTCCCAAGCTGCCTTTTTCTCTTACTAACCGCTTTACGGTAGAAAACAAAACTGCCTGTACCTTATCAAAACCGACAAAATTGTCAAACCTGAATAAGATACACCTAAAAAGGCACCGACGGTAGCACGGAAAAAGTTACCAAAGCAAGGCGAGAGATCGGGGTAGGTTTACCCCTTAAAACCGGTTAGGACTATTTCACTCAATAATACGAGTTCTAAATATCCCAACCGGTTTTTCCTTATGTGATTAAGTTTGGATAAAAAGATGTTGTACGAAACAAAATTTTTGCAGTAACATCCAAGTATGGTTATCAGAAAAGCAAATAAAACTGATAAAATTCAGATTCAAACTCTCATGGGGGAGCTTAATTTATATAGAAAAAAGATTTTTAGTTCCGATAATCAAAAATTTCATGAAAGAATAAATCCTCATGAGCCACTAGAGGATAAGGATTTCGATGAAAGGTTTATTTTTATTGCCATCGACGACTCTGGGGAAGTAACTGGATTTATTCAAGGTAGTATAGATGTGAGAAAGAATCACAAGTTGAGAAAACTTGGATACATTGATGGGCTTTATGTTAGGGAGGAAGTACGAGAACAAGGAATAGCTAAAAACCTTTTTTCAGAGCTTGAATCTGAATTCAAGAAACAAGGATGTGACAATTTATACTGACTTGCTTAAATAATTACGATAATATAGAATAGGGATAACCTAA
>CAYFMH010000050.1:0-12694 GCA_964344165.1 uncultured Candidatus Peribacteria bacterium
TATTTTGATCGCCGTGTTACTGATAAAAGCCTGTGTTATTTTTGGGATCATGAGAGTCGGCTACCGAAAACATACATCGCTGAAAACTGCTATTATTCTCGCTCAGGTGGGGGAGTTTTCATTCGTTGTTTTTGAATTGGCGAAAATCAACAATCTTTTTGTGGATGAGACGTTGGGGCAGATGATTATTGTTTCGGTGGTGTTTTCTATGATTTTGACCCCTTTTATTTTTAGCAAGCTTTCTCATATTTCTGGATGGTTTGTCAGTGAGGATGAAGACGAAGAATCAGCCCTATTAAAGGAATTGAGCTTAAAAAATCATATCATCATTTGTGGGTATGGAGCCTTGGGAAAAATAGTAGCCAAACATCTTCACAAGGAAAACCTGCCTTACATTGTTATCGAGCGAGATAATTCTTTGGTGAGTGAAGGGAGAAATAAAGATATCAACATAATTTTAGGGAATTCGGCCAAAAAGAAAATCCTTGAAAAGGTTAATGTGGAAGAGGCTAAGGCCGTTTTCATTTCTGTCCATCATGAAGAAAAGATGATAAGAGTTGTTCAATCCATCAGAGCTCTGGCTCCCAACCTTCGGATCGTTGCAAAAGTATCGAGCCTTTTTCAAAAAGAGTTTTTGGAAGGGATGGGGAAGGTAACTATCATCGATGAAGTTAGAGAGACGGCAGATTCTGCCATAAATTGTTTGAAGAAATTGAAATAACTTAGAGTAAAATTATTGGGGATTTTAAGGAAGTTTTTGTTAAAAAAAGAATTACTTTAATTTTGTTGATCACCAAAGACAGTAGCAAAATCTTCTGAAGAAACGGTTTGGGCAACCCTAGCTTGCATCTTTAATTCTAGTAATTCTAAGTTTTTTAGAAACTTGTTAAATACTTCCGTTAAGGCAGCTTTTTCGTGTTGCTTTATTTCAGAAGCATTTTCACTATCTCCTGAAAGCCAGGGCATTCCACTGTCCTCGATCTTGTTTGCGAATTGGGCATTTTCAGGAATAAAAATAGATCTTTTTTTTGTTAATATCCTCATGAATTTCTCGATTATTCCTCTAATTTTAAATAATTTTTTATCTGTTGCTTCAAAGTTTTCTTCTGCTTCCCTAAGCTTATCAAATTCTACAAATTCATTATTTATTCTGGTAAGCATATTATCTCCCCCCTCAATCTGAAAACAAAGAAGCGAGGATATTTCTTGGGACAATCGTTTGATACGATCTTCTGAGGATTCTCCTGAATCAACAGTATTAACATTTTTGTCCGGTGGCTCTGTTGTTAGAAGTTTTTTAAGAGTTTCACTGGTGATAAAATTTTCAGATGCTGTCATTTTTAAATTGGTTAAATTGCATTCTTTTTATTTAAATATTTGTTTTTGTCAAAATTTTGACAGGAAGCTGCCTTTTGATATCAATAGATAGTTCTTTTACATAATTTAGTTGGGGTTCTGCTGGTCTTGAATGGTAAATCTAGCCTGTGGTGGTCGGATCTTGCCTCGAGGCAAGCGGCTGCCCCAATTGAGGAGGAAAGAAAATGCAAGTCTTGGGTACCGGTGATCAGGCGACGATTGAGATTTTGGCAGAAGAGGAGCATATCTCGTTTCATTATCCTTCAGATTTTGCACGAATTCGCATAGAAATGCATCATCTTGGAATTGTGAGATTAGTTCGAATATCTCCATTACCTTTTCTGGTCCCCAAGTGGCTCCATTGGGAGACAGTTCCAAGAATTTTTCTTCGGGTGTTGATTTTTAAACCGAAAGAGGAATTATTAGGATGGTGTGACCTTCCTTTGCTTCCCGGGAAAGAGGTTATCAGTTTGGGGGGCTTTGAGGACTTGGTGCTTTCCGTGTCTCAAGAGGGAAAAGTGAGTAGTGAGATCAGATCTCAGTTTTCGTTTTTTGCTCCTTTTTTGCGAAAATCGGAGGGAGCTCTTCTACTAGAAAAAGTGGTAGCCTAGCGCCGCCGGACATCTAACCAAAAGGGTCGTTGGATGTTCCGGCGGCCTTTTTGTGTATTTTTCTGTCTTGAGTTTTTTATTTTTGCCGGTATAACGGGAGGGATGAAAAACTTCTCCGAAAGACTCGAGGATGCCGTAAAAGCTAAAAATTCCTGTTTGGTTCTGGGGTTGGATCCAAATCCGGACAAAATGCCCGATCATATCAGCAAAGATCCAGAGGGGATTTATGTTTTTTGCAAATCCGTGATGGAAGCCTGTGCGGATAAGATCTGTGGGATCAAGATCCAGATGGCGTATTTCGAAATTTTTGGAGCGAAGGGAATTTTGATCGTGGAACAACTTCTCAAGGACGCAAAAAAACTCGGCTTGATCACGATCGTGGATGGAAAAAGAAATGACATTGGATCGACTTCCGAAGCTTACGCAAAAGCTTATCTGGCCGATGGACCCCTGGGAGCGGACGCGCTGACCGTCAATGCGTACCTGGGATCAGATGGAATTATGCCTTTTGTGAAATTGTGCGAAGAAAACGGACGGGGGATTTTTGTCCTGGTGCATACGTCTAATCCCTCTGCCGCCGAGATTCAAGATGAGACCGAGGCTTGCGTGGTCATTGCGGAGAAGGTCGAAGAATGGAACATGACGACCCAATCAGAAGTGAATCAGTTTTCATCTGTGGGAGCGGTTGTGGGAGCGACTTCTACAGACAAAGCATTGCAATTTTTTCGGGAAGAAATGCCGCATGCGTGGATTCTCGCTCCAGGAGTGGGAGCGCAGGGGGGTGATATGGAAGAGGTGCTCAAAATTCGAAGAAACGGGATTGGAGTTCTTATTCCGGTTTCTCGTTCTGTCCTCTACGTGGGAGATGGTAAAGATTTCGCTCAAAAATCTCGAGAAGAGATTGATACACTCTGGGAAGAACAAAAAAGTTAAAAATTCCAAATTTCAAATAACCAACCTTCGCAAATTTTCAAAATAGTCCAAAGCTACGGCGGGTAGGCAAATTCCAAACAAAGGAATCTTTTTTAGGCTTGATCGCAGATTTTTAGGATGGCGGCAACTTTTTCTGCTTTTTCTTGCGTTACACGACTGAAAATCCAGCTTACAAGGTCACTTTCACCGATACGAGGATTGATTTCTTCGAGGAGTGATTTAGCCGTGAGGAGGTGGGTACATGGCCCTTCTGGAGTGAAATCTGTTTTTTCGTTAATAACATCCAAAAAACAAGCTACATGGTGAAAAAAGAGAGCAATTTTTCTAATTTCATCATAAAAAAAGCCTTTTCCAATTGGTTCTGCCCAACCTTTTTCATTAACAAAAGGAATTTTGCCAAGAAGCTGATCCCTCGTGAGATGACTAATCCCAAAAAAGTCGTTTACATCTACGGAGGCATTTTCTGGAGATAGCTTAAATTCTACTTTTTTTCCGCTTTCAGAAGCTGGATCATCTGTGACTTTTACCAAATAACCTCGGCCATCATTTCCAGTAATCTGAAGAGTTCCTCCTACCAGCACATGATTCAAAAAAACGCCGCCCCCGATCACCTCTAGAGGGATAGGTCCTGTAGATTCAAAGGGATGTGGAGAAGCAGCCATCTGCATAATTTTTATAATAAACGGAATTTATGGTGTTGCAACGGCTTGAGTTCTTTGGTTTGTTTTTGCGACTTGATGAGCTGATGATACTCCTATTTCTGGAGAATCAACATTGAGGACATTGAGCGCCTCTCTCTTTTTTTTTATTTCTTCGGCTTTAGTGGTTGCATCAAGAGATTCTGCCCAGAGATTCATAGCTCTACTAGCTCTAGTGCCCGTAATTGTTCCGTTGTTTCTTAGATTTATTGCTGTTACAAAAAAAGATAATGAAAGTTTGTCCAAGTCTTGTGCAACTTCTTTTGTGAGAAGACTTATTAATTCAGATATATGAGGAATAGCTCTTTCATGGATTCTTCCGCAAAAATCCAACGTGTCTTTTTCCCCACAAGCCATTTTTGTTATAGCATTCATTGTAATATATTATAAAATATAATTTTTATATACTTATTTTAAATAAAAAGTCAATATTTTTTTCAATAATTTTATTTTTGGTCAAATTTTTGTTTGACAAAAATATTTTTATGTGTATAAAAAGAGGGATTTAAATAAAAATAAAAAATAATTTTGTCATTTTTTGTGAAAAACGAAAGAAAATTGCTTTTCTTGCGTACAAAAAGATGAGCAGTCAAAAATAAATCTAGAAAAATAAAAATTAAGCCCTTCGTGCGGATTTTAATCAGCAGTGAAGAGGCTGCTATTTTTTAATTTTAGAAATGATGAAAAATTTTGTTTATTTACTCAAAAAACCAATTTCAATCCTTCTTATTTTGGTTTTGGGAGCTGGTTTTCTCTCAACTTCTACGGCCAAAGCTTTTTATTTTCCGACTTTTTCTTTTGCGCCTGATCTCCCAGGATTTGATCACTTAGAAGATGATCACCTTAACCCTTTTTCAGAAAAATTTGATCCGCTCGCCGGTCATCCTTTTTTTCAAGAAGATAAAAAAGTAGATCATCTGCCGGATCACCTGGATCCTTTTTCTGATCATTTTGATCCTTTGGGAGATGATTTTTTAAATATTCCATCGTTGGTTTCCAAAATCCCTCACCCCTCCGGGGAGCTCCCTTTTTTAAAGGGAGCGGAATCTGAAAAAACTATTTTTGATTTTGACCAAGGGGAGCATGATTTTCAATTTTTTCATGGGGGAGGTGGAGATTTTGATCAGTTTTTTCAGGGGGTTGATCACTTTCAACCAAAACAGCCAGAAGAAAGAAGTAAGGAGCAAGAAGTAAGCAAAAAGCCAATTGAAACGCCCACTTCTGATTTGGAAAAACTTCGTAACGAAGTCGTCGCAGAAACCAATCGAATTCGTCGAGAAAACAGTTTGATTGAATTATCTGTTGATCCTCTGCTCACTCAGGCAGCTCAGAGGCATGCGGAGGATATGGCAAAAAACAACTATTTTTCTCATACTTCTCAAGATGGTCGAGCACCAGCAGATCGAATTCGCAATGCGGGATACCAATCCACCTGCAGTGCCGAAAACATTGCCTACGGCCAAAAAACTCCAGAGATCGTGATGCAGGACTGGATAAATTCTGAAGGGCACCGAAAAAACATCCTTTGGGAACCGATAAAAGAGATTGGTGTTGGAGTAGCTTCTGATGAAGAAGGACGAATTTATTGGGTGCAAAACTTCGGGTGTGGAAAATAGTAAATGCGGAACGTGGAATTTGAATTGAAAAATGTGGAACTTAATTTGTAAAAATGAATTGTGAAGAATTATTGGCATTGGTGGATGAAGGAATCCAAGCAGTACACTCTAGAGACGAAGAAGCTCTTAATAGAGTTTTTAAAGCCCATGATGATTTATCAGAAGAAGAGACAAAGGCTTTCGATGTGGCGAATCTTATTACGGCAGGAAGAACAGATTTAGACGTTAAAATTAATTTACCTGACATCTTAGAAGATGATAATTTATCAGAGTATTGGAAGGAATGTATTAAAAAAAGAGCACTGGAAGTGATCGGTCAAAAAGATGAAACTTCAGAAGAATTGCAGCGAGAGGCTTTTATGAGAAAATATAATGGTGATGAAAAAAAAGTAGATTGGGCAATGAATTTAATTTAATTTTAAAAATTATGAGTTGGAAATTATTGGCTCTAGATGCGGAAGAAGGATGTGAAAAAGATTGTGAAGCATACCAAAGTGCAAAAGATCAATTGGAATTGATCATTAGCTCGAATGGTGGAGCAGGAAATTTGGAAAAAGGGGTGGCTTTTTGTGATTGTGATGTACCGGAGACAGGATGTTGTCGATTTTTGGTGCAGAAGGTGCTGGATTCGTAGTTATTCGCTTGATTCTTCTGATTGAATGCATAATCCTACGCACGCAATGAAAAAGGTACTAGTCCCTGGGTCCAAATCTGCTTCCAATCGAGCGTTGGTCCTGGCAGCGATTTCTGATGAACCAACCATTCTTCGAAATGTGCTTGAGGCGGATGATATTCGATTTCTTCGGTCCGCTTTGATGAACTTTGGGGTAAAATTTGAGAACCTGGGAAACAATGACTGGAAAGTAATATCTCCAAAAACCTTGGAAGGGAGTAATTCAGATAATTTTATCGGAAATGGGGGGACACCGGCTCGATTTCTCGTGGCTTTGTCACTTATCATGCAGGGAAATTATACCTTGCGAGGGGTAGATCGGATGCATGAGCGGCCGTTTAGTGATCTTTTTGAAGCAATTGCTGAGATGAGAGTGGGGATTGAATATTTGGGAGAGGATGGGTATTTGCCAGCAAGATTTAGCCATACGGATAGTAGTACTCAAAATCCCTCAGTTCTTGCTTCGCGCGAACAGCTCCCTTCAATAAAGGGAGCGTTGAAACTTTCGGGGAAAGTTTCCTCCCAATTTCTAAGTGGATTACTTCTCATAGCACCGAAACTTGAACACGGTTTAGCAATTAAAATAAAAGATGAAATCCCATCACGACCGTACGTGGAGATGACGGTGGAAATGTTGAAGATCTGGGGCGTGGAGGTGAAAGTTTCAGACGATTTTAAACACTTTCGAGTAGCCCCTGGGATTAAATCTCCCGGGGAGTTCCAAGTCCCCGGAGATTGTAGCTCTGCGAGTTATCCGATCGCGTATTCGATTCTTTCTCATACGCCAGTCAGTATCGAAAACTACGGAGCCAAAACCATGCAGGGGGATGAAAAATTTCTCGAAATTGCTGAAAAAACAGGAGCCAAAGTAAATCGAGTAGGGGAGCGAGTAGAGATAATCCCTCCTGAGGAGATAAAACCGCTTGGAAAAGTGGATTTCAGCATGATGCCAGATGTCTCGATGACGGGGATGATTTTGGCAGCTTTTTCTGAAGGAGAATCCCACTTTGTTGGTCTCGAAAGTCTGAGAGTAAAAGAATGTGATCGGATTGCGGCCATGGCAGAGGGATTGGAACAATTAGGAATCAAATTACAAGTGACGAATGACGAATTACAAATTGAAGGAGATTCAAAATTG
The DNA here is from genome assembly GCA_964344165.1 of uncultured Candidatus Peribacteria bacterium. Taxonomy (GTDB): domain Bacteria; phylum Patescibacteriota; class Gracilibacteria; order UBA4473; family UBA4473; genus CAYFMH01. The sequence goes on from CAYFMH010000050.1 coordinate 7,026, forward strand.
AAGATTGAAGATTCTGAATTGAAGATTGACTCACATGATGATCATCGGATTGCGATGGTTTTTGGAATCATGCGAGCAGTTTTGAAGATGGATTTTGAAATATCTGATCCGGAGTGTGTGGCCAAATCTTGGCCGGATTTTTGGGTAGAATTGGCTGATTGGGGGAATGGCTTAAGAGAGGTTGCAGGAGTAATTGTCGCCAAATTACAAATGACAAATTCCAAATTACAAATTAAGGAATATTTAATCGTCAAAAAACCGAGGAAAGAGCATGCGTGGCAGTTTCCGCAGGGGGGTGTGGATGAGGGGGAAACTTTACTTCAAGCAGCAGAGAGAGAAGTACGAGAAGAGTGTGGAGCAGGTCTACAATTTAAATTTTTGGATGACCTCCCTGTAGGGGAGTACAAGTACCTTTTCCCAGCAGATTTTAAGCGACACGAGGCAGAAATTGTGGGAGCAAAAGTTTCCTTTTTCTTAGCTGAATATGAAGGAGGTGAGGTAGAAGTAGATGAAAAGGAGATTGTGGAATACAAATGGGTAAAAAAAGAAGAATTGGCTGATTATTTTAATCCGGTTTATTGGGAAAAGGTGAAAAATTATTTCTCATAAATATAAATCCACGATTTCCCCTCTCGGATTTTTTCTTTTTCTTTGCATTCTTTCATTTGAAAAGCATTGGAAACGACCTTTGCGCCTTTTTTGAGTTGGGGCCATTTCTCTATATAGAACCGTTTCATTAAATTTGGAAAAAGGTAGCAAAAAATAACATCGGCCCCAGAAAGATCTGAGTCATAAAAATTTTCACAGCGAAATTCGACTTTGTTTTTGTGAAATAGATTTTTGATTTTTCCTTGCCAGATAGGCGGGCGGAGCCGTTCGATGCCTACACATTTAGCCCCTTTTTTGGCGGCAAAAAAGAGAATTCTCCCGTCTCCGCAGCCCAGATCGTATACTTTTTGGCCTTTTTTGATTTTGGCGATTTCGACCATCTTTTTTGCGACCTTATTTCGACTTCGGACGAAGGGGACTCCAAGAAAAAAAGCTCCAATTGTATTATAAATAAAAATACTGAGGGCAAAGATGACGAGAATGAGTGGTGCCCAGAGGAGGATTTTTTCCATCGAAGGAATTGTAGAAGATGTGGTTTTTTAGGTCTATGTCATTTTCTGCTTGCTAAATTTCCTGTTTTTTGCCAATATTTTTCTGTAATTTTAATACCTTAATTAAATGAAAAATTTATTGGATACTCTGACCGACAAATTTAAAGAAGTGCAGGAGAGAAAGAAAAATTACGAAGAAAATCAGAAAGCTCGAGAAATGTCTTTTCGGGATGGGAACGGAAATGGAGAAGTAGTAAAAGTAGAGCTTTCTGCTAAAACAATTATAAAAGTTTTGTTAATTGTGGCAGCTTTTTGGGCGGCTCAGCAGATTTTCTTTCAGATTCAGACGATCCTGATCATTGCGGCGATATCTTTCTTTTTGGCGATTGGTCTTGCTCCGATCGTGAGTGCGATCGAACGATGGAAGGTTCCTCGGCCTCTGGCGATTTTGTTGCTTTATGTTTTATTTTTAGGCGGCTTGGGGGTTTTGTTTGTAAAAATAATCCCGATCCTGGCAGAACAGCTTCTGGATATCGCTTATGATCTTCGCTCTTTTATCCTCAATAATGAGATAAAAGTTCCTTTTCTCCAGGGGATGCTAGAGCGATTTGGGGCGGAATTAAACCCAGAAGCCATGCAGGCTTGGATATCTGAGAATCTAGCCGTCATCTCCCAAAATCTTCAATCAGCGGCCGGATCTGCTTTTGGAGTGATGAGTCAGGTTTTTAAAGGGGTTTTTAACCTGATTTTTGCGATGGTACTTTTGTTTTTTATCCTCATGGAGCGAGAACAGATCGCCAATTTTGCTCTAGCACTTTTTCCCAAAAAAGATCGAGAATACATCCTCGAAAAGTCAGAAGTAATTCAGACAAAAATGTCTCAGTGGCTGAGGGGGCAGGTGATTTTGATGTTTTCAGTGGGGACTTTTATGTATGTGGGGATGAAGATTTTGGAACTGACGCTTGGGATGAAATACGCTGCAACCATCGGACTTTTGGCAGCTTTTATGGAGGTTTTTCCCTACATCGGAGTGATTATCACCGGACTTTTGGCGGGATTGATTGCGCTCAATATCAGTTGGGTAGTTTTGGTGGCAGTTTTGATCTGGATTGCGATTACACAGTTTCTTGAGGGAAATGTCCTTGTTCCAATTGTGATGGAAAAAGTTGTTGGACTTTCTTCGGTAGCGACCTTACTTGCCCTGGCCGTCGGAGGTTTGCTTGGAAATGCTATCGGTGGTGTGCCGCTCTCCATCCTGGGTATGATTTTGGCGGTGCCGGTAGCGGCTTCGATTTCGATTTTTGTAGAAGAGTATGTAAATCGGAAAGGTTAAGTCTGTAAGGGTAAATATGAAAATCAGAAAATTTCAAACAAAAGACACAAAAGAAGCGGCTTTATTGGCACGGAATGTTTTTATGAAATATAACGGTTTGGATTATTTTGAAAAAGAAGGGGTAGAGAGAACGTTGATAGCACTAGATCCTGAAAAAAATCCAAATTTATCAGAAGATTTCAAAAAAACTTCTATTTTTTATGTAGCGGAGGAGGGGAACAAAATCATTGGAATAATTAGAGGGACCAAGGAGCGGATGAATAGTTTTTTTGTTGATGAAAGTTATCAAAAAAAGGGAATAGGGAGAAAATTAGTCAGCAAATTTGAAGAAACTGCTAAAAAATCGGGTTCTCAAAAAATAAAAGTTGAAGCCTCTCTATATGCGGTTCCTTTTTATCAAAAAGTGGGATATAAAAAATCGACCGGAATGAGGAATTTCAAAGGTCTTAAAGTTTTTCCGATGAGGAAGACATTGACTTAGACAATGTTCTGCTTCTTATAAAGCAAAGCTTTTTTTTTACAATTGTGTTCCCAAGCTGGGGCTTGGGAACAAGAACAACAAGAACAGTCCTCAAGATCTTCTTGGGAAAAAGAAAAAGAAGTAAAGCAGGAAAATTTGACTTTTTATGTTTTTTTGTTAATAAAAACTTGTAATTTAAAATTCTTAAAAAATGGGATACAAAAAACTACCAGCTTTAGCGCTTGCAGCAGCCTTATTCACCCCATCGGCAATGGCCGAAGAACCACAAAAACCGGAACTTCAGCCAGTAGATCCGCTTCTGGTTGGTCAGGTACAGATGTGTGTTTTGGCTGGAGTAGAAGATACATCGGCACAGGTAAAAAGAATTACAACCCAGGATGAAACGCATGTCTATACGGTTTCTCTAGAAGAAGGAGATGGGGAAGATGGGAAAGAATTAACCAATTTGAGGTTGTTTCAACGATTTGATCCTGAAAGTCTGAGTGCGGGGGGGACAGAACTTTTGGATGAAAATATTGATGGGGTAGTCGATAGATTTGCTGTCCCTGGAAGCTTTTTGAAACCTGTTTCTGAGAGCTCTGATCCATCAAAAATACAACAAGACTACCAAGAAATGCTAAAAAATATCGCAGCAGCCTGTCGGACAGATGAACCAGAAGAAGATGGAGATAGAGAAGAGCAAAAAAAAGAAAAAAACGGAAGTTATCAGACCAAAGTAGCTGCTAAAAATTAATTTTTGGCAAAAATTGAAAATGAGTAAAATAAAGCCATGGAAAAAAAGGTGCTTTTCCCAGCTATAGCGGCGTTGACCGTATGTGCTGGATGTGCTTCAGAACCCAAAAAAGAAGATGAGATAATGGTCGCTAAAATAACAAAAGCGATGCGGTGTGTTTTGGGAACTGGAAAAATGGAAAAACGAGTAATAACAGCTGGAAAGATTTTTTCTTTAAGGATTACTTCTGATGGAGATCAGATCTTGGGGCATTTTCCAGATGATTTGGAAGCGTATTATGGAGATTATAGAGCGGCATTGATGGAGGTTATTGCGAATTGTAATGTAGAGGTAAATCTATTTCCCTTCGAAAAACCAAAAAATTGGCTCCCCAGAGAAAAAAATGAATACTGGGTTTGAAAAAATTTTAAAAATTTCGCTTTTTACTTAGAATGCTCTCATGAAAACACTCCTTATTGGCAACTTTGGTGGTGAAAACTTAGGGGATGAATTAATTTTAAACGCAGGGCTCGAGTCCTACTCCGAGTCTATTGTGATGACCAATGATTCGGATTTTTCTCAGAATTTTTGTGAAACACAGTTTCAGACGGTGCCGTTTGTTCCAGTCGGGGTACGGAGTTTTTGTAAATTCTTACTTTCTTCTGCTTATCGAAAACATTTTTCTAATATCCGAGATGAAGTAGAGCAGATTGTTTTTCCGGGAGGAGGGCTTTTTGCGATCAAATTTCAAGCTGTTTTGCATTGGTTTTTAGTTTTTTTATGGATACAAAAATTGTTCAAAAATAAGCCCATTATATTTGAAGGACAAGGAGTTGATCCCAATCTCAATTGGATGGCAAAAAAAATGGTGAAATATGTTTTTTCTCGGGCAAAAAAAATTCAAGTTCGGGATGCTGCTTCTGGGGGAGCGTTGAGTGCTTTGGATATTAAAAATGTGGAAGTTGGAGAGGACGTAGTGGCCAAGTTTTTGCGAGAACAGCCTTTTTGGAAACCAAGTGCCAAGGGAGAAAAGATTGTGCTTTTAAATGCAATTTCAGAAGTTCCAAATTCATTATTTGAAAAAATTCAAGAAAAATACAACGATCATCAAATTATTTTTCTTGCCTTCCATGCCTCAGACAAAAAAAACGCCCCTCATGATCTGGGTCGAGAAGTGTATTATCCGGTTTCAAAAACCGAACTGGCCAATCGGTTTGAAAAAGCTGATGTGGTGATCGGAGAGCGATTTCATTTTCTTATTTTTGGAGAATTTTTCTGTCAGAGCGAGGGGGCTTTTACCCTGAGAGAACCGTATTCGGTCAAAGTAAAAAACTTCACAGAAGTAAAGAAAATTAAAAACTTTGAGAAAGAGAATTAGATTTTATGAATCAAGCAAATTTCCTATTCGCATCTGTGTATGACTTATATCAGTGAGTAACCTTGATATTGCCTGAAAAGCATCTAATTTTAAAGTTGTTTCTAGGGTGCCTTCATCAGTATCTTCCAAAGATAATTTGTAAAAATTTAAAGCTTTTGTGGGATATCCTAATCTTTCATAACACTGAGCCATCCGGAAGGCGATGGCGGGAGTCATTCGACCGTGCAATCTTTCGGCTTTTTGAAGAAGTTCTAAAGCTTCTAAACTTTTGTCCCTACAGTCATTAAATCCAAGTTTTATGTAAGCTGCTCGATAAGCAGCTTCGGCTCCTTGGATAGTTGTACCATCTGGTAAACGTTCAGGATTCCATATTTCCATTTTTTTATTTTTGATTTTGTTTTTTATATTTTTCTACGAAAAATCGTCAAACCCAATTTTTTAATTTGTAAAAAACAGAAGAGCTGATTAGCTCCTTTATCATAATTCTTATCTTTATTTTTGAATAAAAAAATTATTACTAATCATAAAACCACTGGCTCTGCCAGTGTGACGCTGAGAGGCTAAGCCGTTACGGCGAGGAACAAAAGTGGTAGGAAAAGAAGGAGGAGAGCCCCTCTTTTTAAATATTTCTTAACCACTAAAAAAATGAAGGATTATGAATCGTT
>CAYFMH010000051.1:0-12185 GCA_964344165.1 uncultured Candidatus Peribacteria bacterium
TCTCTGAAATCGCTTATTTATGCACTTAAATCGGATAGGTGTGAAAAATTACAGCCTTAGTTGTTGACATTTTTTAGAAAATAAATATAAAGCAGTAAATTAGTTAGCTCATTAATTTTTAATCTTTTAAAAAAATGGTAGACGATAAAATAACTATCGAGATTACTCCGGAAGAAAAAGGTGCATTGGAAGAAGTTCTTGAAGATCTAGAAAGTGATGTTGGAGGAAAAAATGTAACAGACCTTGAAGAAATTGTAAGAGATCGGGTGATAGGAGATATCGTTACAAAGGCGATAGATGCAGGAGTAGCAGAGGAAAAAGTAAGGCCCCTCTTGGATACAAATGAAAAATTTAGAGAAATAGTAGATGGTTTGGTGGCAGCTGCTATACGAGATGAGTATAGTAGTCCGGATTTTCTGGATGAAGTAGTGGATCCAGATGCAATAGCGGCGGAATTTGATGGAGCTACAGAAGTGCTTGATCCGAAAGAAGTTTTAGAAGGAGTAGATGATAGCCCCCCAGAAGAAGAGCCGATTTTTTTAGAAGAAGATGACGATTTAGGAGTTCCTGCAAAAAAAGATGAATCACCTGACCCTTGGTGGAAAGCTGAATAATTTTTATTAAATTACAAAATTTTTCCCGGCTTTTGGCTGGGATTTTTTTACTTCACTTTTTGGTTTGTTTTTTTAGAATCCATTCCGCCTTGTCATTCCTGCGTAGGCAGGAATCTATGGTACAGACTATGGAGTTTGTGCTAAAAATGGATCCCCGCCTACGCGAGGATGACAAAAAAGAAAGAATGACAATACAAAAGAATGGAAAAAAACTACGATCATCTCGGCTCCGAGGACAAAATCTACGCTCAGTGGGAGGTATCTGGCCTGATGAGAGCGGATGAAAAGTCTGAAAAGCCTCCTTTTGTCATTGCCCTGCCGCCGCCAAATGTGACGGGACAACTGCATCTGGGCCATGCGGCGATGTTGGCGATCGAGGATATACTCATTCGGTTCAAAAAAATGACTGGGCATGAGTCACTTTGGATACCGGGGACCGATCATGCGGCGATCGCGACCGAAAATGTGGTGATCAAGCATTTGGGGCTGAAATCTCGGGAAGAGTTGAGTCGAGAGCAGTTTATGGACGAAGCTCGTAAATTTGCAGCAGATTCTCATGATACGATTGTAAATCAAACCAAAAAGATGGGGGCGTGGCTTGATTGGAGCCGCGAAGTTTATACTTTTGACGAAGCACGAAATCATGCGGTGAATACGATCTTCAAAATGCTCTATGATGATGGACTGGTCGTACGAGGCCATCGGATGATCAATTGGTCCACTGGAGCGCAATCAGTGTTGGCTGATGATGAGTTGGAGTGGGATGAGCGAGCTGAGCCTTTTTACTACATCAAATGTGGTGAATTTATTATTGGGACGGCGCGATCGGAGACGAAATGTTCGGATTCTCCCGTTATCGTTAATCCTCATGGGATATATGTGAGAATAAAGAACAAAGAACAAAGAACAGAGAACAAAAATGGAGAAACGTTAATTTTGTCTAAGCATGCGTGGGAAAAAGAAAAAGTATTTGAAAACCTGCGGCAAGAATATGAAGTGGTAGAAGAATTAGAGGGGCGAGATCTGGTGGGGCAGAAATTTGAATATGAGACGTATGCGGGGATGCGAAAATTCTGGGTGATTGCGGACAATGTGATCGATATGGAGAAGGGGACTGGAGCCATGACGATTTCGGCAGCGCATTCAGAAGACGATTATGAGTTGGCGACGAGACTTGATCTCAAAGAGCTCTTTTTTACCAAAATCGATCTCGATGGAAAGATGACCGATATCGCCGGGCCATGTGAGGGGATGGCAATCGAAGCAGCGCGAAAAGAATCAGCCAAGATTATGGAGGAGATGGGGATTTTGATCGCTGTGAATAAAAATTATGTTCATCGAGTACCGCTCTGTTACAGGTCAAGCTGCGTAGTTGAACCAATGATTTCTCAGCAGTGGTTTGTGGCGGTAGATAAAGAATTTACCGACAAATGGACAGGCAAAAAAACGACATTGAAAAAGATAACCCAAGAGGCGGTTCGTGAAGACCACGTAAAAATTATTCCCGATCGATTTAATAAAATTTATTTTCACTGGATCGATAATCTCCGGGACTGGTGTATCAGCCGGCAGATCTGGTGGGGCCATCGGATACCGGTGTATTATTGTGCAGACTGTGAAGCCGAAAACGTTTTTGTGGAGAAGCCGGATAAATGTACCTGTGGAAGCACAAATCTGACTCAGGACGAAGACACCCTCGATACCTGGTTTTCTTCCGCTCTGTGGCCTTTTTCTCCACTTGGTTGGCCCGATGAAGAAGACCCGGATTATCAAAAATTTTATCCCAGTCATGTTTTGGAGACGGGACATGATATTATTTTCTTTTGGGTGGCGCGAATGATCATGTTTGGGCGCTATGCGACGGGGAAGTACCCGTTCCACACGACGTATCTACACGGACTGGTGTGTGATGAACACGGCAAAAAAATGTCCAAATCCAAGGGGAATGGGATCGACCCGCTCGATGTCATCGAAAAATTTGGAGCGGATCCGGTTCGATTATCATTGGTTATCGGGTCTTCTCCGGGGAATCCAATCCCGCTGGGAGAGGCCAAGATCTCGGGGTATCGGAATTTTGTAAACAAGATGTGGAATGCTGGCCGCTTCGCGGCAATGCAAAATTCAAAATTCAAAATTCAAAATTCTGAAAAAAGTCCTCCAAAATCACTGGCAGATCGTTGGATTTATCATCGGTTTTCGCAGATTTCTCGGGAGGTGACGCAGCATTTGGAGAAGTACGAGATTTCTGCGGCGGGGGATCAGATCTATCATTTTGTGTGGGGAGAGTTCTGTGATTGGTATCTGGAGGCCCAGAAGGCGGAGCCAAATCCTGCCTTTTTATCGTGGATTTTTGGTGAGATTTTGGCGTTGGTTCATCCGCTTTGTCCCTTTATCACGGAGAAATTATTTCAAATTTTTGCTGGTGAGGATAAATCGCTCATGAATGTGGATTACCCACGGGAGAATTTCGAGGACGCTGAGGCGTTGGATTTGTTTACCAAGGTGCAGGCAATCGTGACCGAGATCCGAAAGGTTCGATCGGACAAGAGATTAAATCCGAAGGATAAAATTGTGGTGAAAATTTCTACCGGCACCGTAGAGACGCAAAATTTTGCGTCTCTACAGGGTGCGGTAGAAATTATAAAAACCCTGGCCAATCTCTCCGACTGCGAAATCGCTGAAAAATGCGAAAAACCGGACAATGCGGTGGTTGTTTTGGCGGCCGGGATGGAGATATTTGTGGAGATCCCATTTGATGAGGCAGTTGAGAAATTACGACTCGAAAAAGAAATCGCTGAACTGCAAAAAAAGATCGGGATGCTCGAGGGGCGTCTGTCGAATAAAAGTTATGTCGATAAAGCGCCGGAAGCGCTCGTAAATCAGACAAAAGGAGAATTGGAAGGAGCTAAAAATGAGCTCTCGAAGCTAAAAGAAGAGTTAGGAAAGATTTAATCGAGTTCTTCGTCACCTAGAACTCTCCTGTAGGAATATCCAAAAGCAACGACTGTGTCCAAAAGCCAATCAGGGATTTCTTTTTTTTCTCTTTTTTTCCTATTTAAAGTCCAAATCGCTGATTCTCGGTTTATTCGTTCAAAGTTGTGTTCAGGATCATCTCGATGTCGAATGATGGCCATTCCATCTACAACTGCATCGAAGTCTTTTTCGTCGTCGTCACGTTTTTCAGTCATTTTTAAAAAATTTTATGTATTATAAAAAGCCTGATATCATTATAACTAAAAAAAGTCAACAAATTGGCGGTGTTTTTTTTTATTTTGCCGCAATCACCTCGATCTCGACTTTGGCATTTTTTGGGAGTTTTGATACCTCGATGGTCGATCGGGCCGGCTTGTGATCACCGAAGAAATCTGCATAAATTTCATTGACCGTCGCAAAATCATTGATGTCATCGAGGAAGATGGTGGCTTTGACGACGTTTTCTTTTTTGAGGTTTTCGGCTGTGAGGAGGGCTTCGATATTTTTGAGCACTTGTGTGGTTTGTGCACTGACGTCTTCGTCGACGAATTCTCCGTCAGGAGTGAGGGCAATCTGTCCCGCAAAGAAAACAAAGCCATTGACGGAAACTCCCTGAGAGTAGGGGCCGATGGCGGCTGGAGCGGAGGAAGTAGAAATGAATTTCATAGTTTATTTAGTTATGAGATGAGCCCAAACTACAAATGTAATTTTTTTCTTCAAATAAAAAATATGATTTCCCCCTCTCCTTAGAGCCTGTCTGGAATCTTTTTTGAGCAAAATAGTTGTTCCAGATTATGATTTTAGATAATATTAGAGGGAAAAATTAACCCTCTAAAAAATGGAAAACAAAAAATACCCGAGTGATATAACTCGGGAGCAATTTGAAGAAATTCGAGAAATCCTCGAATCAGCAACGAAACGAACAAAGCCACGAGAAGTAGATTTGTTTGAAGTGTTTAATGCCGTTTTGTACCTGCTAAAATCAGGATGTCAGTGGCGAATGCTACCACATAGCTATCCAAAATGGAAAACCGTTCATTACTACTTCACTTTATGGAAAACCGCAGAAGACAAGAAAGGCCAAACCGTATTGGATCGGGCGTTAAAAAAAAATGGTTGGAAAGGTCCGAAAAAAACAGGGGCGGAAATACAAGACGAGTTTTTTAATCGTGGATGCACAAAGCGTTAAAAATACGGATAGTGCAGAAGAAAAGGGGTATGACGGAGGTAAAAAAGTATCGGGAATAAAGCGTCATATTGCTGTAGATAGCCAAGGTTTGCCTCATGCAATTTGTGTCACAACAGCAAATGTTACTGATCGTACAGGCGCATTAACCATGTTTAACGATTCGGTATCAGAACTATCCGAAGTAGTAAATGTACTTGTTGATGGGGCCTATACAGGAGAACCTTTTGCAGAAAGTGTTGAGGATATTATTGGGGCAACAGTTGAAGTGGCCAAGAGAAATGAACTTCACACTTTTACAGTCATTCCTACTCGTTGGGTAGTTGAAAGATCTTTTGGATGGCTCGAAAAAGCCAGAAGGCTTTGGAAGAATTGTGAACGTAAAATCCAGTCTTCTCTTGCTATGATTGAACTCGCATTTATCGCTATCCTTTTAAAAAGATCTTAGACAGGCTCTTAGTCCTACTTTGCCACATGCGGGAGAGGAAAATATTTTTGAATTTTTGGATTTATTTTTTGGATTTTTCCTCCCCTGGTGGGAGGAAACTAAAAGGAGGGGGATTAATGACATTTTTTTCATCATCTATTTCCTCGTAATCTAAGTGTTTTTCTATTGTTTTTTCCCATAAAATAGGGTATAATACCTAGATGGCTACCCCTGCATCTCCAAAAATCGTTAGCAAAATCAACCGTGATTTCGAAGAACGGACCACGGTAGAGAATGCTGGGAAGTGGAATTTGCCCTACATTGACCTCGAAAAAAGAGGGCTCAATAACCTGGATGTATTGAGAACGGTATCAGAATCTGAAGCTAAAAAGGCGGGACTCATTCCTTTTGCTTTTCATGGGCATGATCTGGAGGTGGCCGTGGTCGATCCGACCAAAGCTCCGACCAAGGCGCTCATCGCCAAACTTACCAAAGAAAAACTCAGTCCGAAGGTGTTTGTCTGCTCCCAGAGCGGATTTAATGCCGTGTTTGCCAATTATCAGTCAGAACTGCTCCACAAGAAAAAAATTGAAACCAGAAAGGAGTTTACGGAAGAACGAGCGGAAACCAAGGAGGTTCAGAGCCAAGAATTTCAAAATTTAGAAAAAAAATTGCCAGATCTACCGGTCGAAAAAGCACTCAACGAGATCGAAATCCTGGGGATGAAGTCTCGAGCGTCTGACATTCACTTCCAACCAGATGAAGCAGGGGTGACTCTGCGATTTCGGATAGATGGAGTGCTCCATGATGTGTTCAAGATTGACCAAGAAGTCGCCAAGCAGCTGGTCCTTCGGATCAAATACGAGGCGGGCATGCAGTCAAATATCACGGATGCGCCGCAGGATGGGCGATTGAGCTTCCACGCCAATGATCGCCAGATCGATGTCCGGGTCTCCACGCTCCCGACTGAGTACCTAGAATCCGTCACCATGCGTATCCTGGACTCTCGGAAGGGGATCAAAGAGTTTGAAGATCTGGGTTTTTCTGTTTTTTCTCGAGAAAAGATCGAATGGGCACTCAAAAGCACCAACGGCATGATTCTCATCACCGGGCCAACCGGAAGCGGGAAGACTACGACACTCTACTCGATGCTCAGCAAGCTGAATTCTGCAGAAAAAAAACTCGTGACACTGGAAGATCCAATCGAATACCATCTGGAGGGGGTATCCCAGTCGCCAGTAAACGAAAAACGAGACTACAACTTCGAAAATGGGCTTAAAGCCTTGCTCCGGCACGATCCGGATGTGATCCTGATCGGAGAGATCCGAGAACTATCTACCGCCAAATTAGCCTCTGAGGGGGCTCTGACAGGGCATTTGGTCCTGAGTTCTCTACATACCAACTCTGCCGTGGGAGCGATCTCTCGGTTCCGAAATCTCGGGATGGAAAACTTCAGTATTGCGTCCTCGATCAATGCGGTTTTCGCTCAGCGCTTGATCCGGAAGGCTTGTGGATGTGCACAGATGAAACCCGTGATGGATGATCCGAAGCTGCTAGAGTCTCTTGCTCGGCTCAAAAAAATAATGCCTGATCTCAAAATCCCAGAAAAAATCCTCGAAAAAGTAGGTTGTGAGAAATGTTATCATACGGGATATGCGGGACGGATGGTGATCTGTGAGTCTTACATCATGACGGAAGCACTCAAAAAGTTGATTCTCGCCAATACTTCAGACATTGATATCAAAAAACACCTTGAATCACAGTCGGATTATATGAGTCTTTTTGAAGACGGGGTTCTCAAAGTGATTGCGGGAGAGACGACACTGGAGGAGATTTATCGAGTGGCGGGATAGTTGTAATGAGCAATTATCAATTAACAATGATCAATTAGCAGAGCAGAAGCCCTGCTTTTTTTGTAAAAAAAATCCGTGAATCTGGAAATTGTTTTTCCGTATGCTATAAGGTTTTACTGTGGATTGCTCTGGATGAAAGTAGTACTTTTAAGTTTGATTTTCGCAAAAATGCAATTTTTATTGGACTCCTCCCTATGGTCGTCGTCCATAAAAATTGCAAAAAATACTGCTTTAGTTTGTGAAAGCCACATATATAAGCTAGATTTTAATTTCTGGATTCACGGAAATAGTCATTGACACATCTTCTTGTTTATTTTTTATTTGACAAAAATTTTTATCTGTGATATAAGTCTTTCGAAATCATTTTTATTATTTTTTAATCCTTTTAAAAATGAAAAAATTCGGATCAGGTTTGGGGAGGTTTTCTGCTGTAGTACTTGGATTATTAGGAGGAGTAGAGACTAGAGCAGAGGAAATAAACCCCCAAGTAGAAGCAGCAGAGTCAGTAAAATATATGGTATGGGATCAAAAAAGTGGATCTATAACCCTTTCAACAGAAAAAGACCCACATCAAACGTATGTAACAACTAGTTCTGGTTTACAAGTAGATAAAAACACAATGGATTTTCTTGAGAAGAAGGCCGAGGAGGGAATCCTTGGACTTAGTGCAGAAGGACATTTAGGATTTTTATTGTTTTGGTGGGCAAAAAACATCGAACCCGTAAAAATGATTAACCCTGTTTTTGGTGAGCTCATACTTCGATATCAACTAGAAAAAAGGCGTTGGGCAGTTTCTCAGCAATTAAAAGAGATTAATGAATAGAGATATTAGAGGGATGGTGTGTTTTTGATTTTTTGCCCAAAACCCCCACAGGGTAAACCATAGGGTTCAAACGGTGCGAGTGGTCATCTCGCAGTTAGATTTGTCAACTGCGAGCATTATACTTTTACTCGGCATTCCATTTTATCAAAGTTTTTCTTTGCTTTTGGGTGTAGAGTATTTTTGTAAAAAATAGTCATTGACATGTCTTCTTGTTTATTTTTTATTTGACAAGTATTTATATCTATGATATAAACTTTTCGAAATCATTTTTATTATTTTTTAACCCTTTTAAAAATGACAGAGATTCCTAAATGGCTAAAAGAGTGGCCGGATAACGTTAAAGATACAAGTATTATGACTGCTTCTCAAAGAATGGAAACGTGTCACCGACTTTCTCAAAAAAGTCATTTTTCTTCTTCATTAGGAAATTGTAAGTTAGATGATGCAAGAGGAGCATATTTTTTAAAAGCTCAAGTTGATGGTGTTTGGTCTCGTCCTGGAGCAATGATTAACAAAAGAAGTGGAGAAATTATAAAATTAGCAGAAGGTGTTACAGCAGAAGCTGTGGATGCCGTATTAGCATGAAAATAAGTAAAGTTTGATTTAAGTTGTTACTTATTCAAGTGGAGTCTGATTGGGCTTCGCTTTTTTTTTGCTTTCATTGTCATCCTGAGCCTGATTTATTTGAAGATTGCGAAGGATCTTGTTGTACGGACGTTGGTTCTGGAAGATTCTTCACTTCGTTCAGAATGACAATAAGGAGGGAAGAAGAGAAGGTTTGGAAGTTAGTACAATTTTGACTTTTTTCTCGGAAAATCCACAATGAGACGGATGAAAATCAGAAAGGCGATCTTGCCCGTAGCGGGTTTTGGGACTCGGTTTTTGCCCGCGACCAAGGCTCAGCCCAAAGAAATGCTGCCGATTTTTGATACGCCGGCAATTCAGTTTATCGTAGAAGAAGCGGTAGAAGCTGGAATTAGGGACATCATCATCGTGACAGGGCGAGGGAAGCGGGCGATCGAAGATCATTTCGATGATAACTTTGAGCTCGAATCAGCCTTGTCCGTCAAAGGCAAAGAAAAAGAACTGGAAATGATCCGACATATTTCAGGTCTGGCTAACTTCATCTACGTCCGTCAGCCGAAACCACTTGGAGATGGGCACGCGATACTCTGCGCCAAGGATCTCATTGACGAGGATGAGCCGGTGGTGGTACTTTTCGGAGATGATATCGTAGACAACGATGGTGGTAAAAATGCAACGCAGCAATTGCTGGATGTCTATGAAAAAACAGGCAAATCGACGGTGCTCCTCGAAGAAGTACCTGACGAAGAAACCAAAAAATACGGAATTGTAGAGTGGGGGAGTAATGATGGCCAGGTCGGGGAGATAAAAAACTTAGTCGAAAAGCCGGATCCGGCTGAGGCTCCCTCCAACCTGGGAGTGGTGGGGAAATTTGTCCTGACCCCAGCTATCCTCCGAGCGCTCGAAAAAACAAGCTCTGGACCAGATGGAGAGATCCGTCTGGCTAATGCTTTTCAAGACCATCTGAAGTCTGGCGGAGTCTTGCACGGAAAAAAGCTCGAAGGGACACGTTTTGATACTGGAGATAAGATCGGGTTTTTGAAGGCAACACTTCATTTTGCTCTAAAGAAAGAAAAGCACTCAATTTTGCCTTCTTTGCAAGCCTTTTTGGACGAAAATGCTTGAAAAAATCGGCTTTTTGTGATATCATTTCGTGTAACTTATTTAAAACATGAAACAACCAGCGTTGCCCCCTTATGATGATTATGTCTTGGAGCTTTTGGAGAAGGCCGAAGACAAGAAGTTTTCTGGCCAGTTCGAAGAAGCGATTGAATTACTGCACAAAGCGATTATCGCAGAACCTAAATGTGTAGAAGCCTATGAAGAACTAGGAGATAACTATCTCTCTATGCGAAACATCAAAAAAGCAAAAAAAGCACTGGATCAAGCGATAAAAGTAAACCCAGAGTCTGCGAATGCTCATTATCTCATGGGATTTCTTCTTTCTCTCGAAGAAAAATGGGATAAATCAGTCGAGGAGCTCCAAAAAGCGGATCAGATGTATCCAAATCATCCAGAAATTTTGCGATGTTTGGGGTGGTCTTTTTATAACACCAATCGAAAATCACAGGGAATCGCCGTCCTTGAACGATCAGTGACACTCAACCCAAATGATCCCAATATCCTCTGTGATCTGGGAGTCTGCTACATGAATTCTGCTCAGTACGAAAAAGCGCAACAGTCTTTTCAAAAAGTGATCAAAATTGATCCTTCCTTCGACCAGGCAAAAGAATATCTCAACATTCTCAAAGCCCTCATGAAAGCTCAGCCTTATGATACTGGGAGTGACGCGGGATTAGTTTAGATTCCATAGGTCCCACAAGCATTTGACAAAACCAATCCCCGCCTTACAATCCGTGGGCTCTTTTTGGGTTCGGCAGATATTTTGGAAGAAGTAAGCAGCAAGGAGTAAGAAGCAAGAAAAAATTCCAAAATTTTATCTAACAGATAAAATTGAGGATAGATGAAATTTTGAGAGGCGAAGACTACGGAATCCCGAGGACTCGGGATGTAGTCGGCTGTCGCCGACGCACGAGTGGCGGAATTGGTAGACGCGCTAGCTTGAGGGGCTAGTGAGAACTTTATTCTCGTGGAGGTTCAAGTCCTCTCTCGTGCACCATCCTACGCGTTAGCGTAGGATGTCCTCTGAAGCCTTGTGCGAAAGAGGACCAATAACTTTCTTTTAAATTTTTATTCAAACGCTTCGGATGGCAGGCCATCCTCAGAAGAGACTACAATTTACGAGTTTTGCTCTGGCAAACCTCTCCAATATTCCGTCTCTTCTTCGTCTCAAAATTTCATGCCTAGTCGGCCGTAAAATTTTGGCACGTACAGTTCTTCAAAAAAAGTTATCAAAATCCCCAGAATTTTATCTACAAAGTTGAAATTTGTGGACAGATGAAATTCTGAGAGGCGAAGACGACGAAATAAATGAAGTTTTTCACGATAGTGAAAACGGAATAATGTAGTCGGCTTCGCCGACCGCGGGGTAGAGCAGCGGTAGCTCGTCGGGCTCATAACCCGGAGGTCGGAGGTTCGAATCCTCCCCCCGCAACCAAACCAGAGAAACATTCTTTGAAAGTCGGATTTATCGCTATATCATGCGGTACGCCGTCTTTTAGAGTTATGTTCGAAACGAGGATCGTACAAATTTTACGTTTTCGAACATAGTTGGCCTTCTTCCAGAGTTTGGGAAGGTTGGCGAGTAGTTCAAATAAAGCTGTATGCTCGATGATCTCATCTCGAACTTCCTCAGCAATTTTTGCTTCTTCTTGGATTAAACTATCCTCTCTAGATTTGAACTTCTGTCTTTCTTTTTCCCAGAGGTTTTTGTCTCCCAGAGGTTTTTGTCTTTGGAAGCGAGATTTGCCCCGAAGTTTGTTTCCCGAAGAAATTTTCTTTCTTCCCCTTTGTTTTTGTTCTTGAGGAGGGTTATTCGCCTTTGCTTTTTGTCTTCCTCGGCAAATTCTTTCTCGATCTCTTGATGCAGGGCGTAGAGATAGGCTTGTTTGAGTTCTTCGGTGATCTTGAAGCGTTTGAAGTGCTGGTGGATGAAAGTATCCACTACATCAAAATTTATGCTATTGGTGGTTTTGGTAGTGTTTTTTACTGTTTTAAACTTTATCTGATGTGGTTCGACTACGTCCACAAGTGTGGCTTCTGGCTTTTTCTTTTGAAGGGTGGCTAACCTTCTTTCAAATCGTTTTGGGTTGGGGAGCGTAAAATTCATGTTCGCTCCCTTCTCATTCTGGATCATGCCATTCGGGAGTGGCGTTACGATGTCCAGTCGTTTGGTTCGAAGGGTGTTTCTTCGCTTCTTTGATTGCCTGTTGCGTTCGACCAGTTTTTCTTGGAGGAGTTCAAATTCTTCTTCGCAAATAGCAGGGGTAAATCCACAGCCTTTTGTCCGCAGATCAATTTTGATCGTCTCGCCGTCCCTGAATTCTCTTGTCCACAGGCCGTAATAAAAAGTGTCGTCCCAGAGTTGGAGTTGGCTAATTCGCTTTCCGGTTATGGCGTTTATGTCCTTCCAACCGTCTCTGTCCATTTCTTCGGCTATGGCTTCGTCGCTCCATTCGTCGTATATCTTTCGTTTGAAGGCTTTTTGGAGGATTGGGAAGTTCGTAGGGTGTGGGATGAAATAATCCTCATCGTCGGCCACATATCCGATCTTTCTTGCTCCGCAGCGTTTACCTTCGAGAGATTTTTGTTTTGTTCCCCGCAT
>CAYFMH010000052.1:0-12065 GCA_964344165.1 uncultured Candidatus Peribacteria bacterium
GCTTTGGTTTGTGGAGGCAAGAAGGAGGAGTTTTGTATTCGTTGGATGAAGGCTTGGAGGTCCATAAATTTAAGTACATTAAATCTTCTGATTATAGCATAAAATAGACCTAAAAGCCAACTTTTATTGGTTTACCAATAAAGGGGGGGGGCTATTTGGTAAAAAAGAAGTGGTAATGGGTTACAGTTATTCGATACTTCATTCATCCACACTCTCTTGCCAATTTTTTTTGAAATAATCAGCAATTTTTTGTTCTTCCTCTGAAGGTTGGATGCAGAAATAACACTCTTCCATCCTCTTTTCTGGAAATTCTTTGATTCTTATTTCTTCGTCCATTATATCTCGCAGTTTTTCGAGTATTTGAGCAGTCTTTTTTAACTCCTGCATTGGCTTGAGCGTTCTCCTGTAGTATTTTTGAAGGTCTACAGATAAATGTAGGGCTGCTTCATTCAAGAGTCTCAACTTTCGGGCTAATAATTGATGGTCCTCCCACGACATTTTTTCTCTTTTTCTATATGGTCTCATACTCTCAGCGTATGCTGATTTCAAATGTGTTCAAGTTTTTTCATTTTTTGTCTTCTTTGAATCCCAAGTAAATCCAAAATACCGTAAATATAAAAACCCAATATAGTACAAAAAACCCAACAAGCTCCCCCCAGGAATCTCCCCTTAATAAATTCATCAATATAATTGGAACTACTATACTTCCTGCAATTATCAATCTTTTGAGGCCTGAGTTTAGGTTTTGAAATTTTTTAAGCATTTTTAGTGTGGCTAGAAAAACAAATAGGAGCAAAAGCTAAAACAACAGCACCAATAATATCTACCACGGTCCAAAGCTCTCGTCCTAAATGCAAAGGGATGATTGGATTAAAAATAAAGGCAATTATCCCATATTTCCACATCCAGCCTTCATTTTTGTGTTTATGACTCTGTATTGCCCAATAGGCTGAATATGCACACACAAAGACTCTCAAGAGCTGGTAATAGCCGTATTCATTTACTCCGATGGCTCCGACGAGAAGCATTAAGATTACTACGATTTTAAGAATTTTGCTTAGTTTCATTGTTCATTAATTTTTTGTTCTTCTAATATCTTTTTAACAATTTCTTTTTGGCGTTCTTCTCTTTTTTGGTTCCACTCTTTTTTATTAATTCCGATTAGTATTATTTTTAAATAGATGCCTGACAAAAAATTTAAAATAGAGCTTAAGAGAGGGATTGCAGACAGAAATCCAGACAAATAAATGCTAATGAAAAACAATGGATAGTATTCAAAAGCAATACTTGTTAAGGGCAGAAACACATAAAGAAATGAAACAGTCCCCATCATAATTTGGGCTCCTGTTTCTGGGCTCCTTCTAATTACTAAAATGTAGGAGCTAGCAGTAAGCAAGATGAGACAATAGCTGATGTAACCGATTATTTCAAAAAACATAATGATTAAGATAATTTTTCCCTCTTCCAGAGCTCTTTAGCTTCTTCTTTATTAAGATTGTATTCGGCCATTATTGATTTAATCTCTTTTTCAAAAAAGCATTGTCCAATAAAAAGGCTTATCACTAAGGGAGTCCAAAAGAATGTTTTACTCCAAAAAACAAAAATCAAAGCTGAAACTAAGATGAGCAATGAGATTTTTATGATATAGAAGATGTTCCTATTTTTATTGAAGTAATAAGGCCTGCTTAATCGTCCAATTTTTGAACCCCAAAACTCATAATAGAGAGTTAAAACAAACCAAACTAATACAACGGAAGCAATTAAAATATCTATGTTCATACGCAAAAGGGACAACCCAGTACGGTTGCCCTCACAAGAAGCTATGCAATCGCATACCAATCCCGTGAACCGAAGCTGAGCTGCCCCAGCTTGCGTGGATTGGTAGCTTCACAAAAAGAAGCTCAAAAAACGATTACAAAAATAGCGACTTGTAAGGGCACAAGTATTCTTATCTTGTTTTTTCAAAAAGTAAAACGTTTTTTCTATTCAGAGACACTAGTCCCTTTCTCAAAACACTTCCGATACCCAAGCCCCGTACAATTTCGGCAAGCCACCATCCCAGAGAGAGGATGTTTAAAAAGGGTTCCACATCGACTATTACAGACAGGACAAGCAAACCAATACCTCTCTCCACCTTCCCCTGGTCCTGTTTTTGACGTAGCCAAGCGGATTTTTAGACCTTGAGCTTCTATTTCACTTTGTAAAAGGGTCTCTTTGAGCTTTGATTTAGCTATTTTGAGCAGAGAATTTATTTCGATTTTTTCGCAGTTTTCGACTAAAAGCATCTTCTAAATCAATTAGGGGGTATTGGCGACATTCTGTTGATTTTGGGCCACAAAGGCCGTGTTTATATTCACCTGCAATGGACCTGATTTGGCTTGTTTCAAAGCTGTCAGGCTGGAGATAAATCTTTTGTGAGCCCTATCCATTTCTTTAGAAAAGAACTTGAGAGTTCTTTCTTCTGGTTTGGACAATGTTGGGAAATCTTTTTCACCACTAAAGTTAAGGTCAAAGTCATCAGGTCTTTGTGCTTGTTCTAAGTGTGTACAAAAAAATGCAGACATTTCTTTCATATCGTGGATTGAACTCTCTACAACCTTTGCGAGAGCTATTTCTGATGGAGTCTGTACATCAAATTCATCAAGCAATAATGCTGCGGAGATATCCAGTTTTTCTATTGGGTGTATTTCTTCTGTATTCATAGGCTTATTTTTTAGGTAATAGATATGATATTCTTTGACACTTTAGTGACGAATATCTATACGTTTCTAATTGTACAGACTTCTTTTTATTGAACAAATGAGCTTAAATTTGTTTTTGATCCTCAATTTTTTACTTCGAAACCGACATAAATTTACTGAGAGTTTTTCTGATTTTTTGAAGGATATTGACTTGGATAAAGCTGAAGAAACCCCAAAAGAAGAAGTTATTTCTTTTGAGGTACTACAACACCAAGTTAAAGAGTGTGGCTTTGAGATTAAGTGTTCTATAGATGATTTATACTCTTATTTGTTGAAATTTTTTCCGTCTCTAAAAATTGGAATTGTTCACGTAGAAGACGTCATTTTTTATAATGGCGAATTCAAAACCGATCATTATCCCAAAGTCGCTCCAATTAAAAACTGGGAAGATGTTTTGACCCTTGGAAAGAAATCAAAAGAAAAGTTGGATGAAGAGGGTGAAGCTACAGAAATTGATGTATACTGTTTCGGAGATAAAATTTTCTTTTTTGAAGGCAAAAACAAACTGGATGATTTTCGGAAATTTCAGAGATTAAACACCTCTCATCCTGAAGAAAATTCTGTTTATCAGGGTTTTTTCTTTTTTGATTTTTCAGAGAACAAAATCAGGGAATCACTAGCGGAAACTATCAGAAACTGGGAGAAAGGCGATTTTCTCTCCTCTGATCAAAAATTTATAAAAACTGGAAAAAAATTTCTTCCAGCCATAAATCAAAGAGCAAAACTAGTAAAATTCCTATCAAAAGAATACAAGCAAAATAATAACCAACTTGTGTTTGAAATTGGAAAGGATTTGGAAGAAGTACATAAAATTGCTGGAATGTTTTATTTTGAATTGCATAAGTACCTCATAATAAAAGATATCTATTATGATGAGACAGCATCAGAACTGAGAATGATTGTCACCTATCAACCAAAAATAGAAAATTTAAGCATAGAAAATTTAGAACAAAAGAAAGATGATCCCAATAGGTATCCTTGGGGGGACAATTGGCTTTTGGTATGGGATGAAACTAACCCGAGAATTGAAGTTGATGGAGAAACGATTCGTCCTAAAAAAAACAAATTAAGGAAGGGATATTTAAAGATTTTAAAGGCACTTTTGACGGCTCCAGCAAATTTTTTATCCATACAAAGTATTCGTGAAATTATGGGAACAGGAGACTTTGAGGACACTAAAAACACAAGAATTCATAGTGCTATTTCAAATTTGAGAAAACACGCAAAAGCGGATTTTATAAAATCTGTTCCGAAAGCAGGATACGAACTAGAAAAAACCTAACCCCCATTTCAAAAACCTAACCCCCTAAAAATTTATAAAAACCTCTTAAAAACAAGGTAAGGAGGTGTTTTTAGTGAAACCTCTTGTTAGCTTAGTTGTTGGTTAGGTTTGTATGAAATTCTGAAGGAGATGAAAATCTCTTCAGAAAAAATACGCGAATTTAAAACTCTCTACCAAAAACATTTCGGCGAAGAGCTGAGTGATAAAGATGCTCTACAACAAATCCATTCTTTATTAGTAGTTACTGAACTGGGCCTAAAACCTAGACCTCCTAATACCGAGTAAATCCTAAAATGGGGGGATTATTTTTTAACTTTAAATTTCAAATGACAAACTCTAAAAAAGAACTTATTCGAAACCACCTTCGATGGACGGACATAACAACTCACTACAACATAAAGTGGGATGGAGATGATAAGAAAAATATTTCTTGTCCTTTCCACGAAGACAAAAAGCCATCCTGTAGTCTGGATAATGAAAAGAAAGTGTTTAATTGCTTCTCTTGTGAACAAAGCGGAGACTACTATGCTTTTATCGCAGAAAAAGAAGGGTTGGACTGTAAATCAGAATTTCAGGAGGTTCTTGAAATAGCTGAAAAAATAGCAGGAACTAACTACTTAGAGCCGAAAGAAAAAGCCTCTCCAGGCAAGAGAGGCTCTTCAAATCAGAAAACGGTTCTATCACCTGAAAAAGTACAAAAGTATTCTAAACAATTGCAAAGCAGTGCTCAAGTGAAAAAATGGTTTTTTGATAAGGGAATTTCTTCAGAAACTCTCGAAAAAGCCAATATCGGGTATGGGGCGTGTGCTCAATATGGTGGGAAATCTGTAATTCATTTCCCTTACCAAGATCGAAAGGGTAATTTTATAACAAACAGAGTGAGGTGTTTGAAAAAAGGAAGCGTTGTGATGTCTTTGGAAGGATCTAAAAATGAACTTTTCCTTCTTTCAAATTTAAACAAAACTGATCGAGTTTTTATTACAGAAGGAGAAACTGATACTTTAACCGTTTTTCAACATACTAATGAAGTTGTAGGAGTGACTAGTGCTACAGGTTTTAAAGAAGGTTTTTTGAGGGAATTTAAGCATCTAAAAGAAGTGATTTTATGCGGTGACAATGATGATTCAGGTAAGGATTTTAACAAAAGCACGATTGCTCTTTTTCAGAAAAAATATCCACACATAAAGACCTACTATTTAGATTGGAAAGGAGCACCAGAAAAATTTGATGTGAACGATTTCTACTTATCTCTTTCTGAAAAAGAAAAATGTAATTTGGTGGAACATTTAGAAAGCAAGAAGGTTGAAGTTAAAAGGGAGATAATAACACCACTTCAGTTTTTTAGTTCAAATTTTGCTTGCACAACAATTTGGGAAGATCGAGTAAGTCAAAAAGGAGCCCTATCAAAAAACCCATTTTTGATAACCTCTAATCGAGAAAAATTACCTTTGAAACCAGAAAAGTTGCTCGATCACTTTTTGGTATTGGAAAGAATGCCTGTACACAAGAGAGATTGGTCTATTGATGGTGTTGAGAGATTTTTGAGTGGGATGGAGCTGCCTACCTTTCGTGATCTCTTTGAGGTAATTTCAGCAGAACTAGAAATTTACATATTCTTCGAAGACAGGAGGTTCTATAAACTTATTCCTTTGTGGATTATGGGAACATATTTTCACCGAGGAATGATGAGTTATCCTTATCTTTCCTTCCAAGGGAACAAGGCCTGCGGCAAAACAAAGCTTTTATATTTCATAGCTATTCTTTCGTTTCAGGGTCTTTTAAATACTGGTTCTACAGCGGCTTCAATTACACGCCTTGTCAGTTCTAATCACACAACCTGCTGTGTTGATGAAGCAGAGAATTTACGAAACACAAAGGACGAAAACGTGACTGCGGTTTTAGCAATCTATAATTCAGGCTATAAGGCTGGAGTAACGATAACAAAATGTGGGGTAAATAACGTGGTGGAAGAGTTCGATCCTTATTCTCCCAAGGCTTTCGGAGGGATTAATCAACTCAGTGATACGCTCACTTCTCGATGTATTCAATTGATTATGCCACCAGTAAAAAATCGATCCAAATTTAACGAAGAATTATCTGCTACCAATAACAAACTGAAAACAATAAAAGATGAATTATACAGCTTGATGCTTGGGCGTTCCCAGGAATTATTTAGTGTGTACGAATCGATAGTTTCTCCCAGTGATAAAATCATCGGAAGGGACTGGGAAATTTGGAAACCAATCTTTTCATTGGCCGAAATCGTAGGTGAAGATGTGATGAATGATATAAAGGAACTTGCCGTTGAACTAACGCAAAAACGAAATGCTTCTGATTTTTCCTCAGAAGATGACATTGAATTTTTAAAAATTGTTTTAGAAGTACTTCGTGATGAAAAAGGAGGAGAACACCATTGTTCGATACAATACCTTGCTGAAAAGCTTAGAGATTCCAATTCTGAAAGATTTCAAGAAGAGTTTGAACGATGCAATAGTTCTCGTTGGATTGGTGATTGGCTCAAGCGTTTACACCTACTAGAAGGTCGAAATATCCAAAAAAAGATAGGAGGTATAAATGAGCGATGCTACAAGCTCAATGAATCGAAAATTATACATCGCCTGGAGTCTCTTGGTTACTCAGATACAGATAGCCAAGAAAGATGATAATAATGGCAGTAACTGATAGTTTTGGTCTAAGTTGCCTATCTGTTACCGCCACAAAACTGGTTACCAATAAGGCATCTAGAAATATAGGTAGCCAAGTAGCTAAAAAACTTGCTTTTATCGCTCTGTTAACTAACATATTAGTGCTTATCTAGTTCGGTTTTATGATCCAGGACATATTAGTGTGCATTCGCCTGTAAAAAGGGGTGATTCTGCTAGTAAATGTCCTTGGACACGAGCTAGATAAGCCAGAATCATCCCTTTTTACAATGGACACCAAACTAAACGGCTTACGGTTCGCGATTTATGCTCGAAAAAGTACCGAGAGCGAAGATCGACAAGTTCAATCTATTCAGGATCAAATTGAACGGCTCCAAAAAATAGCTCGTGAAAATAAAATCCAAGTGGTAGAAATTTTCCGAGAATCAAAATCTGCTAAGGAACCAGATAATCGACCTCAATTCTCCATCCTTTTGGAAAAAATTCGAAGCGGAGAAATTGATGGGATTTTGTGTTGGGCGATTAATCGACTCCATAGAAACCCAGTAGATGGAGCCTCTCTTCAGTGGCTTTTGCAAAAAGAAAAACTCAAATGTATCAAAACGGTAGAAAAGTCTTATTTTCCCGAAGATAATACTATTTTGCTCAGTGTTGAAACGGCTATGGCTACCGAATTTATTCGTGATTTACGAAAAAATATTAGTCGTGGGATGCAAAGTAAACTAGATAAAGGAATTCTCCCTTGTTTGCCTCCTTTGGGTTATGTAAATTGCCCCAAAACCAGGACGATTATTCCTGATGAGAAATATTTTCCTCTTGTGCGTAAAATGTGGGAGCTAATGCTTACTGGGACCTATACTCCTCCTAAAATTGTCAAACTTGCTAATGAAGAATGGGGGTTTAAAACCCCTCTCAAAAAAAAGGTAGGTGGAACTCCTTTATCCAGAAGCTCTCTCTACAAAATATTTGATAATGAGTTTTACAAGGGGGGTATTATATGGAAAGGCCAAAGATATGATGGAATTCACGAAAAGATGGTAACTTCAGAGGAGTTTGAACGAGTTCAGGAGTTGATCGGAAAAAGGGAAAAACCAAGTGAAAGAAAAAGAGAGTTTGCCTACACTGGAATTGTCAGATGTGGAGAATGCGGTTGCCTCATAACCGCTCAAGAAAAGAAAAAGAAACTCAAAAATGGTTCTTGTAATTATCACACTTACTACCACTGCACTGGAAAAAGTAAGTATTACACCTGCTCTCAAAGAAAGTTCATTCCTGTGAAAGATTTGGAACAGCAGATTGAGAAGCGACTTTTGGGAATTCAAATTATTCCTGAGTTTAGGGACTTTGCTTTAGAACTGCTCAAAGAAAAACACCAAGAAGAAGTTAAAGACAGGGCCGTGATAGAAGACAACCTCACAAGCTCCATAAAATCTACTCAATCTAAACTCGATAATCTTATTGAGATGCGGATTAATAATCTCCTCACTGATGATGAGTTTTTAGACAGAAAGAAGAATTTATCTATGGAACTGAAAGAATTGAAATTGAAACGACAAAATACGGAAACTAGAGCCCAAGATTGGAGAGAAACCGCTGAACAAGTATTTAACTTTGCCCTATATGCGGTTGAAAATTTTGAAAATGGAAACCCAAAAAAACGAAAAGAAATTTTGCTCTCTTTAGGTCAGAACCTAGAGATAAAAGATAAGGAGCTTGCTTTAGGACTGAATAAGTGGATTCAAAACCTTGAAGATGAGCAAGAAAATATAGAGCGAGAATTCAAAAGATCAGAACCAGAGAAAAACCGTTCTATGATTAATCAGAACGGCTATTCAAAGGATAAGTTTCCAAGTTGGTACACGCGATAGGATTCGAACCTATGACCCTCGGTTCCGAAGACCGATGCTCTATCCAGCTGAGCTACGCGTGCGTCGTCGGGATCGTATCCATGCTTCCAGAAATTTCTAACGAAATTCTTCCAGCATTCCTAAATCCCTCCTCTCAGAATTTCATCTGTCCTTTTGGTTCAATTTGTAGATGAAATTCTGTGTTTTTTTCTTTGCTAATTGCTAATAGCTAAGTGCTAAAAGCTGTCTTATTTTTCCTTTAAAATCTCAAAGAACGGGGCCGATTATAGTGATAAATCAGCGGAATTCAAGTTTTTGTTTGAAAAAAGATCAAAAATCCGGTATAATACGCGGATTTATTAGTTGAATTTGCGACGAAGTATGAGTCGTAAAGATACTAATCCCGCGAACGCGGAGGACGAATAACTTCGATCTTCCGAGCGAAAACTCGCGGAGCCAGGGGATTAGCCTTGGAAGTCATATTCCTGATTTATATCAAAGATGAACGCAAAAAACATTTTTCGGCTCTTGCTTATTGTCCTCACGCTTGGATTGATCCTGATCTTGTGGGAAGACAAAGGGAAAGTGAAATTTAATTCACGAAGGATTTTTCGAGAAAAAAATCCAATGCATCCTCGGTCCTGTGGGTTTAATCGAGGCCACAAATCACTGGCGCAGTATCTCAAAGACAAAAATATCGCGCTCTGGATGGTGCCGCTTTTGATTTCTTGTATGTATTTTTCGGATTATTTCCAAGAATTTGGATATTACTTCAAAGCCAGCTTGATCGAGATGACTCCGACGGAGTTTACCGGGACAGTAGATCCAATCGAAAAAGTACCCAACTGGGTAGCCCTCTCTGATGCAGAACGAAAAATGACCTACGATCAACTCCCAAAATCAAAGTTGATCGATATTCCTGTGTATGACCCCTCTGCTTTTGTCTCTGGACAGGATTGGCGAGGGAGTTCTGATGACGCTCGAAATGCTTATATTACTTATCCGGTTCCAAATCTGGGAAATTACAAATTGGATGGAACGGAGAATTCTGGTTCTCATACGGGGATTGATATCAAAGCTCCAAAAGGAACGCCCGTGCGATCAATAGCTAATGGGATTGTTTATAAAGTGGGAGAACAAACTTCTGGGTTTGGAAAATACGTGAGTATTGCGCATGTGCAGATCCCTGATCCTAAGTATGCGGACAAAAAAACAACGATTTATTCAAACTATGCGCACTTGGATCGGATCAACGTGGCGGAAGGAGAAAAAATTACTAAAGGACAAGTAATCGGAAAAGTAGGGGATACCGGAGCCGCAACGACGGCTCACCTTCACTTTCAGATTGATACGGCTGATGCGCCATTTCATCCGTATTGGCCTTTTCAGTGGGCGGATGTGCAGGCGGCTGGGTTGAATTCCTATTTCGAAGCTGTGAAACACGGAGTCGGTCGAGACAATGCAGAGCGATACACCTATCATCCGACAGATTATATCGCAAAATTTGATAACTACGTACCAAGTAATTTGATGGCGTCGACGGTGGTTTTGGACAGCGCGGTTGCAACAGAGGATAGTGAACAGAGTACAGAGAACAAAGAGGAAGTGGAAAACAATGAACAATTAGCAATGAACAATGAACAAACAGAGGAAAATGTAGAAGAGTCGAAAGCAGAAGAAAATTCCGCAATCCGAGTTCCGAGTTCCGAAATCGAAAATCCGGAAGATCTAGAAATCATTTTTGAGACCGATCGGAGTTATGTGCCAGGAAAAGAAGAAATCGTGAAAATCCGGGTTAATGAAGCTAATTTGGTAGCGCAAAACGGAATCTTGATTGATTCAACCTTGCGAGGTATGGCCGATGTGGAGCCAAAGTCTCTTTCTGCCTCAGACTTTACAGACAATGTGGCAGAGGTGCGAGTTTCGGCTGATTCGAGTCGGACCTTTAAGCTCATCGCAAAAGGGGACTTCGGAGAAGTAAAATCTCAGAGTCTGAGACCACAAATCTTTGCCGACGTGGAGAGTAATTACACATATGCAGATGCGATCAGCTATCTCAAAGAAAACGAAATTGTGGTTGGATACGATGATGGGAGCTTCAAACCCGATGGCACGCTCAATCGAGCCGAAGCGGTGAAGATTCTCCTCAAAGGAAACGATATCGAAGCAGGTCCAGGAAGTACGTCTTTTCCAGATGTGCCAGCGAGTGCTTGGTTTGCAGACTTTGTGGTGACCGCGGCCGATAAAAAGATTGTAAAAGGATATGGAGATGGAAGTTTCAAACCAGGAAACACGATTACTCGAGCAGAATTCCTAAAAGTAGCGATTCTCACCGCTGGATTTGAACCAGGAGAAATCACCTCAGAACCTTACCAGGATGTAAATCTAGATGCCTGGTATGCGCCGTACTTTGGCTTTGCCAAGACGCACAGTCTGCTCCGGCTCAAAAAAGGGGGCTTCATCGCTCCCAATATCCCGATCACTCGGGCGGAAGCAGCAGATGTGATGTATCGATTGTCAAAAATCAATAAACGATAATTTTTAATTTTTTATAAAATGAATTTACCCATACCAGATGCTATTGCGAATCTCTGGAAAAAAGAGGAAACAGGCCCTAAAGAATTTTCAAAAGCAGAGACTCCAGCCAATCGAATAGATGCGGGTAGTGATACTGATGTTTTGGCAGCTCTTGATAGAGGAGATTATGATATTTCTGTTGTTGAGGAGCGATTAGCGGTCCTAAAAACTAAACGATCAAAATGGCTCGAGGAGGATAGAGAAGCTCGTCGCCTGAACGATGATCCAAGAAATGAAAAACTTCCTGAAGAAGAACTCGAATTGCACTATCGGCAAGATTTTTTAGGAGAGAACTCATCAGGAAGTGATATTGGTCTTGCGATGATACAAGTCCCAATAGGAGATGAAGAGAAAGCGCTAGAAAATAAAATGAAGAGATTAGCTGGAATTATAAGGACCTTCCGGGACATGGAGAGGCGAAAAAGGGAAGTATTAGAAATTGCCGAAGCGGAAGAAGCCAGTCGACCAAAAAATACAGAAGAAAGGATCATAAAATTAAAATCGGATCGGGAAAATAGAGAGGATCGGGCGGTGGTAGGAGATTTCAAAGAAGCAGCAGTTTCTCGAAAAACAGATCTTGATCGATATGATAATACGATTGCCCTTTTGGAAGGGGGATTTTTGTCCTTAAAAAATAAAGCAAAAGATTTTTATTGTTTAGTGGGTGAACCGTTGGTTGTTGAAATAGGAAATTCTACATTGAAGTTGGAAAATTTGGGAGGAAGGATGTTTTTGAACAATGTAGAAATAACAAAAGGGGTAGTTATTGGAAGGGGGAAAACAGCAAATATAAAAGTAGATGATGAAAATGTTTCACGAAGTCACGTCACGATCCGAGTAGAGGGAGATCAAGTGTGGCTCCAGGATCATTCTACCAATGGAACAAAAGTAAGAAAAGCCTAAAAGTAACTTCTCACACCCCCGAACAAAAAACTTGTTCTAATGGATAAATGTA
>CAYFMH010000053.1:0-12052 GCA_964344165.1 uncultured Candidatus Peribacteria bacterium
TTTTCTCTGAAATCGCTTATTTATGCACTTAAATCGGATAGGTGTGAAAATTTACACGAAAGTTTCTTGACCATTTGGTCGTAAAAATGTGTTTTTAGATAACATTTTTTTAGGGGTTAAAAAATAAAGCTGACATAATATTAATTATTTTTACAAAAATGTCAAATTATTTTTCTGTAAAACAATGAGAGTCTTTTCTGAAACTGAAAAAAACTTTAGAAGAAAAGATGAAATTGGAAAGAAAAAAAAGGATTTTTTGGGAAAATAAAATCGTTTCTTCCTGGGAAAAAAGAACACGATGTGGAAAAAGAGTTTCCAATTGGGCGGACGGTGATCGTAAAACCTAAAGCAGGAGCAGATTTGCATGTCCTGCGTAGCTTTAGCGAAGAAGGATAATCTGCTTCGAAATTTTTTGGGATTGCACCACTGAAAAGTTTTTGTTCAATTTTCTCCCTTCGCTCTCAAGTACTCGGGACGGTGGACAGGCCAAAATTGAACCTGCGGGGAAATCCCACTCAGTCAAAAAAGCTTCGTTGAGCGGGTAGAGAATAGGCTCCTACCGGGTAGTAAAATATTTTATGACCAATTTTTAGGAGGTGAAGAATATTGGAAAAAATAGATGATTCTAATCAATTTTCTTCACAATCTGCGGCCGATCCATCTGCCAGTAGAGGATTTTTTGTTGTCCGATCCCGAAGACGGTCGACGCTAGCCAGTAGATCCCTACTGCCGCTGGAAACGTCACCGTAAAAAATCCAATCATCACCGGGAGGATCCAGAGCATCATTTTTTGCATCTGCTCCATCTGTCCCATCATCCCATCAGCCGGGGGGACAGGGGATTTTGACTTTCGCTTGGCCGCTGAGGCAAAAGAAAGCTTCAAAGCCAAAAACTGAGAAAGGCCTACCAAGATCGGCAACCCCCACCAAGCCGGGAGCGCCTCTAAATTCATCCCAAAAAACTGCGGATCCACAATCGTCAGATCAGCGGTTGCATTAAATTTGTAGAGCAGATATTTCATGTGTGGAGAGAGACCATCTCGGACGACGAAGTAAATCCCGATCAAAAATGGCATTTGCAGTAGGATTGGCAGACAAGAGCTCATCGGGTTGATCTTGTGTGTTTTGTAGAGTTCCATAGTCTTCATCGCCAGCATCTGCTGATTTTTTCCATACTTTTCTCGTAGTTCCTGCATTTTTGGCTGCAGTTTCTGCAGCTCGTGCTGAGATCGCATGGCTTTTTGATTTGGGAGGAAAAGGATGATCCGGACCAAAACGGTCAAAAGCACAATCGACCAACCGAGTGAGTGTGTTGGCAATTTTTCTGTAAAGAAAACGAGAAGATTAAAAAGCGGCTTGGAGATAATCGCCCGAAAAAGCTGTCGAAAAACCCCTGGACTATCAAATTCAATGGTTTCTGAGGTGATTGTCTGCGTTTCTTCTCCAGAGAGAAACTGCATCCGGATCTGGTAGTTTCCTGACTCGGTGAACACATCTGCATTGAAGTGTTTAAAACTAAAAATATCAGAATGGTTTGGTTCGAGCGTCAGACTTTTTACCGACTTTTTTTCACAATTAGAAAAATCAGAAACCACCACTTCTTGATCATTAATCTTTCGGAAAACTTGTAGAGATTCCGGATTTTCACACGGAGGGGTAAAAACAATCTTTTGCTCGGTTTTATTGATAACTTTGAACTGAGCGAGATTTCCCAGCACGATAGAATCATCTACTGGTTTGATCGTGATGGCTGATTCTGATCCGTTTCCATTTTTTTTGTCTTTGTCTCCGAAGAAATAATCAAATCCCAATAGGGCAACATAGAAGACAATAAACCAGATCAGAAAGCTTTTGAGAAAATCGTTGAAC
Organism: uncultured Candidatus Peribacteria bacterium; assembly: GCA_964344165.1. Lineage (GTDB taxonomy): Bacteria > Patescibacteriota > Gracilibacteria > UBA4473 > UBA4473 > CAYFMH01. The sequence goes on from CAYFMH010000053.1 coordinate 1,869, forward strand.
TTGTTGAGTTTGGACATTTTATTCAATCTTCAATTAGGAATTATCAATTTATGATTTTTTCTTTTTTGACTTTAACCGGTTTTGAAAACTTAAGAATTCAAAAAACGATTTCTGTAGATCGGCGGAATTCTGCGGATTTTTATCTCCATTGTAAAGACAAATGACATTTTTGCCTTCGAGGTAGGGGAGTACTCGCTTGCGGATAATCTCATAGATCTGACGTCGGAGACGATTGCGGGCGACGGCTTTTTTGGCGTATTTTTTGCTCACCACGACGGCGAAGTGAGAAATTTTATCCCGACTGTCGCTCGTCAAAAAAGTAATCTTCCCAGCCCGAAAACGCTTCGAAGATCGGAAGCATTTCTGAAAAAGGCGAGTAGAGAAGGTATTGGCTTTAGAAATCATATTATTCAATTATCAATTAGGAATTATCAATGATCAATTAAATTGAAGACTGATAATTGAAGATTGGTAATTGAATTACTTCCAAGACTTCTCTTTTGGTTCCACGCTGAGTAGTTTTCGTCCTTTTGATCGTCGAGCGGCTAGTACTCGTCGTCCTGATTTGGTTTGCATTCGTGCTCGAAACCCATGGGTTCGAAGTCGTTTTCGCCATCGTCTTTTTGCGATCATTTTTAATTCGGATTAAATTTGCCGGCCAACTGTAGTGAGAGGGGGAAGAATTGTCAAATTACAATTTGCATAATAAACATTCTCCATTGTTTCCTGATTTTCCAAGCTGAGAATGGCAGCATTTACCGTCTAAAATTCTTCTTTTTTTTCGGGGCTCTCCCAGATAATTCTGACGCGTGCTTTTGTTTTTTTGAGTCCATTTTCCATTTTTTGCCGTAATTTTTCAGCTTTTTCTTTATCCGAAAAAATTTCTTTTGTGATCAGCCCTTCATTGATCGATCCTTCATTAAACATTCGAAATTCCAAAGAATAAACCTCTAAATCTTCCATTATTTAATTTTTCCCACAATGTTTCTCAGCGTACTTACAGGATTTCCATTCAGAGTGAATTTAGCATCTTTTACCTGAAGCATTTGTGTACCACTTATCGTAAAACGAGCCCAATGACCTTTTTGGGAAGAAATAATGTCGTCACATGAATGACCTCTTTTTATTAGAAGTGTTTTTATTTCTTCTAAAACTGTTTTTCCAATATCCAAAGTGGCTATCTCAGAAGCTAAGCGAATAGCTAATTCAAGTGCTTTTACTTCTGTTTTTTCTTGCGATAAAAATCTATCTTTTATTGAAGCGAATGCTTTTGTTTTCTTGGCTTGATCTAGCTTATCTTTGGCTCTGGTTTTCACCAGCATGGTTAAATCAACATCTCCCTCAATTAATTGATCAAGGGTTTTTGCATTTGCACTTCTATCAGAGAGCATATCATCATAATCTACTCGATCACTCCCACCACCTGCCGCTTGGATGGCAGCTTCTGCTCGTGCCAAAGTATCTTCGGTCACTGCTTCAATATCCTTTTTTAGTGGTTCTGAGGAATCAGTCCCTCCTACTTCTTTACGATCAGCCTTAACTTTTTCTTGAAAGGCTTGCACACTAGCTGCAGGGATTAAAATCGCCTTCTTAGGTTTTGTTTCAGGTTTACTTGGAGGGGAATCCGAAATAGGTGGCATTGTCCTATTTAAAAAAATACCATCGAAAAATGCTTTTAAAATTAAAAATGTCAAATTAAAATCATAATTCTCCACAAAATCCTTGACTTATCGTTTGTGAAAAATACAATCGGCCGGCTTTTTTGAATTATTTTAGGGGGTGAGATAGAGTTTTTCCCCTTCTAAAAAAAGCTGAAAATAACTTATTCAAGGCATCTAACCCCCTAAACAATGAAAAAAGACATTCATCCACAGACACATCCGGTTATTTTTCGCGATGTAGCGGGAAAAAAAGACTTCATCATGTACTCGACGCTCACCAGTGAAGAAGTAGAAAAAGTCGATGGTGTAGATCATTATGTGATTCGTCTGGATGTTTCGAGTGCGACACATCCTTTTTTCACCGGGAGTCAACATCTCGTGGATACTTCTGGACGAGTAGAAAAATTCAAGGCCAAAATGGCCAAAGTAGAAAAAACAGCTCCTAAAAAAGCAACTCCACCACAAGCGGCAAATGATAACAAAAAGGAAGAAGAACCAAAAGCAGAATCCGGCTCTACTGAAGCTCCAGCCTTCTCCCGATCTGATCGGGATTCGGCTGACAAGTCGTCGGAAAAGGAAGTTATAGAAAAAGAAGAAGTGGCGGCTTAAAATAAAAAAATGAAAAAAAAATCATCAGTTTTAACTTTTCAGGACTGGAAAAGCCTAAAAAAAGAATCTTTTAAAGCTTTTCCTTCTGTTTTTTGGCGTATTGCGGGGATTAATCTCTTCGTGATGATTTTTATGTTTTTGGGAGCCGGTCTTTTGAGCGGAATAACGCTTTTGATTTTTGAGAACCATGAAACCCTAGAAAACATCATCGCCAATATTCGTATGGGGGGCTATGTCGAAGCAGGCAGTATTTTTGGTTTAACAACTCTGTTTTTTTTCTTTTTCCTTTGGGTTTTACTTTTTTCTATTCTTGGGAAGATTGGAAACATTTTGGTGATGAAAAATCTTGTAGGTAAAAAGTTAAAAAACCCATTTACAACTTATTTTGTTGATACATGGAAATATTTGGGGCGATATGTGTTCTTGGGACTTAAAATTTTATGGTATGTTGGATGGCCACTTTTAATTGTTTTAATTTTTTTGGGAATAATTCCTTATTTTTTAAAAATCGATTTTTATTATGAAGTTTTTGGAATTTTAGTAGCAGGAGTTTTAATCTGGAGAATTGTTTATATTTTATTGGCCCCTCAGATACTTATTCATTTTGGAAAAAACACCAAAAAAAGCTTCAACTCTGCCATAGAGTTAGTAAAAGGGGATTGGTGGTCAGTAGCTTTTTATACAGTGGCTTTTTTGGTTTTGATCAGTATCCCTCGTCTTTTGTTTTGGGGGCCACAGATTTTGACTGAGAGTGGTTTACTGTCTCCAAATGAAAATATTTTAGGAATTTTTAGTCTTATTGACTTTTGTTATTCTTTCTTTATTTTGGTCCCACTTTTGGTTTCTTTCTTATATTTCTTAATGTTGCACCTCGTGAAGGTGAAGAAAATCAAAATATAGAATAATGAGTAATGATGAATGAATAATGATTAATAAAATTCCAAAATTTTTAATTCTAAATTTTTAATTTTTAATTGATAAACCATGTCAAAAAAACCAGTACCAAAGAAAAAACAAGCCGTGAGTTCTACCCGTTCGCGATACTCTACCTTCGCCCGGAAAAAACAAATCAAGCTCGTCAACGGGCTCGTCCTCGATAAATGTCCAGACTGCGGGGCAACAAAAAAAAGACACTTCGCTTGCCAAGAATGTGGTAAATATAAAGGTCGGGAAGTCTACGAAGTGAAAAAATCTTCTGAGCCGATCCAAGAGATTGAGGCGTAGTTTTTATTTTTTAATAATTTAAAAAATGGGAGCGGAAGCATTTAACGTCCGAATAAAAGAATCAGAGAGGGTTCCTGGGAGTTTTTTGTTGGTGTCTGAAGAAAAAGCTCCCGGACTTGTTTTGGATATAAAAAAAGGGATGCCCGAAGAAATTGAAATTGGCCCAGAAAATGTAGAAGCTGCAGAAGTATTTGTTCGATGTGTTGTAAATGAGCTTTTGAGAGAATCTGATGATAAAGAAATAAGTTTCCAAGGACCATCAGATGTTCCTGTGGAAGTTTTTTTGGTGGATGGCTATCAAGAATATGAAGGTGAAAGACCCGGAATACTTTTAGAACCTATGCCGGGACACGAAGATAAATTTGATTTGCTGGACCCTAATTTAGAAGATCAAATTGGAACAACAGTAAAGGCTACCACTCAAATGGTAAGATCAAACCCTCGTCCTCAATTATTTTTTAGAGAGAAGAGTGTTTAATTTGCCAAATAAAAGTTATTTATGCTATTGTTTCTACTCTCTTTCTGAGTCTTGGAATTTTCTTTTGACAATAAGCCTGGAAAGTTTTTATTAAGTTTTTTTGTTTGATACTTGACCTACTTGTCCTAGTTTGAGAAGATGGTGAGGCCTAGCGTAGGTCGATACTTTTTTAAAAATAAAATGACTGACTTCGGCGAAAAATCTGTCCAGATCAGAAAAAAATTCGGGGGCCAAATCTACACTGGACTCAAAAAAGAGCTTAAAACCATCGAAGATCTATCAATTTTTTATACCCCTGGGATTGCAGAGCCTTGTCGTCGGATTGCTGAGGACAAGGAACTGGCCAAATTTCTTACCGTCAAAAGAAATATGGTGGCGGTGATCTCTGATGGATCAGCGGTGTTAGGACTTGGAAATATCGGTCCAGAAGCATCTCTTCCGGTGATGGAAGGGAAATCAATGCTTTTTAAGCAATTTGGGGGGGTAGACGCGATTCCAATTGTTCTGGATACGCAGGATACCGAAGAAATTATTCAAACGGTCAAAAATATCGCTCCAACGCTCGGAGGAATTAATCTTGAGGATATATCAGCTCCCCGATGTTTTGAAATAGAAGAAAGGCTTATTAATGAATTAGATATCCCGGTTTTTCACGATGATCAGCATGGGACGGCCATGGTGGCTCTAGCGGCACTGATCAATGCGCTGAAGGTGGTAAAAAAAGACAAAAAAGATCTGCGGGTGGTTTTTTCTGGAGCGGGAGCAGCCGGGATTGCGGTAGCGAAGCTGATCAAAGCCTGGGGAATCAAAAATATTGAAATGGTGGATTCCCGAGGAATTGTGGCTTGTGAACGAGAAAATCTTCCAGACTCCAAAAGAGAATTTTGTACGTATCGAGAGGGGACTATTGCGGATGCATTGGTCGAAGCAGATGTTTTTATTGGAGTATCAAAAGCAGGGCTCGTCACCAAAGAAATGATCGAGACGATGAATACTGATCCGATTATTATTGCTATGGCCAACCCGACACCAGAGATATTTCCGAATGAAGCAAAAACTGCTGGAGCAAATGTAGTCGCTACCGGCCGATCTGATTTTCCAAACCAGGTTAATAATGTGCTGATTTTCCCTGGATTTTTTCGAGGACTTCTGGATGCTGGCATCACAAAAATCACCACCGAGATGAAATTAGCAGCCGCCGAAGCCCTAGCCAAGGTGGTAAAAAATCCTAGCCCAGAAAAAATCATCGCCGATCCATTTGATCCAGCAGTACCTCAGGCGGTGGCGGATTCTGTGAAAAAGTTTGGTTAACGATGGGAACGACGTGGTAGAATTGTAACAATTCTAAGCTGATCACCCTTTGTAGAAACATAAGAAAAGTAATCAGAACTCCAAATGATAGGGATAGTTCTATCTGTTAGTACAAAGGCTGGGGCCATTTCAATTGTAATAGTATCTCCTTTTTCTTTAACAAGGGCTTGGAATTTTTCTTCAGTAACAATTTCTAGGGTCCCAGAGTTTTCCACATGTTCAGAAAGTTCATAAATTACAGCAGAAAGTACTCTTTCTTCAAATTTTGGATCAATTTCTTTTTCGGATAATTGTTTTAGAGCATCTTCAATTTTTTGTTTGTTGGAAGGGGTTCCAGTTTTTTTTAATGTTTCTGAAATAGTTTCTTCGACTGCTCCTAAAACATCTTCTATTACTATTTTTACAGTTCCTTCTGCCGTTCCTTCATTCCAACCTTCTAAACAACTACTAATTTCCCATTTTATAGCGCCCATAAGTGTTCCAATTACTTCTTCTCCGATATTTGGAAACTGTTCTTTTAGCTTTGCTGTGGTATGTGCTTCTAATGCCTGGACATAATTTTTTCGTGCGGCTTGTCCCTCGGGGCTGATTGGCTTCTCATTCATGGTTTTTTATTAAAAAATAAAGAGAAAAAATCATCGCGGATTCTTTTGATCCGGAGGTGCCTCAGGCGGTGGCGGGGTCAGTGAGGCATTTTGTTTAAGCTGTTTTTTTATTTTCTCCAATTATTTTAAAAATTTTTTTGGCTTCTACTAGTAGTTTTAATCTCAATAAATCAATGGTTAGTTTAGTTTTTATTTTCCTTTTCTTCAACTTGTTTATATTTTTTCTAACATTTGGATCAACCGGTTCTTTCTGGTAAAAACAAGGATATTGTCCTTGAGCACTTGGCTGGGAATTTCTAGAGAGGTTAGTTAAGCTATTACAGGAATATTTTTGGGGAGGATCTTGAGGGATAAATACAAATTCTTCTTCTGCTTCAATTTTTTTTATTTCAGCTTCAATTTGGGCCAAGTCTTTTAATTCCATTTGTAAATTATCCCATGTGCTTTCGAAGTCATTGTATGTAGATTGGGGAATAATATCATGATTTTTTATGGCAAAAGTAAAAAATTCACTTATCACAGCATTAAAAATATCAGGGAAAACATTTACATTTACTTGCATGGTTTCGTTTATTTTCTCCAATAAACCAAGACCTGTATAACTTTGAAGGACGTCAGCTACTTCCACTGCTCTTGTTTTTTTTACCTCATCCCAATGACTAATAAACTTACGATTATTACCGTTTTTTTTCTGAGGTTGTTTTGGCGTTGCAGAGGGTAATATTTGAGGGGGTTTTATTTGAGAGCTTTTTCTAGGCGTATTTGGAGGAGAAGTAGAGGAGAGTATTGAGACCGAAGATTTTTTATCAAGATTTGGTTTCTTTTTGTCTGTTGTTGTCACACAACCAGCTAAAACCAGTGCTACTAAAGAAAAAGTAGTTAGTCTAAATCCAGGGCCTGTTAGAGCATGTTTTCCTGTTTCTCTGTTTTTAACAGGTAAAAAATTTAATTTTAATACGTCTGATTCCTTTTTCATGGAATCTGAATATAAAAAAGGGACAAAAAAGTCAAATAATATTATTTATTGACTTAGATTTTATAATACAATCGACATCTTCCCAACTGATTCTTGCGGATGATATTTCAATTTGAGAGCTTCAAAAATCTCTTCTACCAGACTTTCGTCTCCTTCTTCTGCTCGATCGAGTGCGTTGGGGGGACATTGGAATTTTATCGGTTCATGTGTAATTTCTCGTCCAATAATTTCTTTGGCTTTATCTAGATGAATATCGTAGATGTGAGCATTGGAAATGGAGATAGTTAGATAACCTGGTTTTACATTTAGCTTCTGTGCCAAAAAGTAGGAGAGAAGTGCAAACCCGGCTACATCGTGCGGGTTTCCCAGCATCATATCATTTGATCGGATGACGAGGTGGAGACAGAGCCGTCCACCCATGATCTGCACCGTGAAACAAAAAGGGCAGGGGACATTCTTCTTCGCCGTACCGTCTGAGAGCCCATCATCGCTTGGGTCCCACATGAGGATGACCCCGTGTCTGGAGGTAGGGTCTTTTTTTAGCATTTTTATCAGTCCACCGAGCTGATCTCGCTCGAAGTGTTTTCGCCATCGATATCCGTAGGCGGCTTCGACACAGTTGTTTTCTTCGGCGAAGTCGTCCCAGATCTTGGTAAATCGTTGGAGAAATGCGAGATTTTTATGTCCCATCAGGAACCAGATCTGTTCCGCTATAAACACTTTCATCGGGATTCTCCGCAGGGTAAGCAGAGGAAATCCTTTTTCCAGATCAAATTTCATCATCATGCCGGGCAGACTGTGGCAGACATGTCCGGTACGTTCATTTTTTTCTTGGATTCCGTTGTCGATCAGTTCCTTGAGGATTGCCGCATACTGGACATCAAATTCGTTTTTCATCGAGCAAATTCTGGCGAATTTTTGGGAAAAGACAAGATGTAAAATTCCCCCATAAAAAAATTAAGCGACTTTGCGTCCTAAATTTATAGCAATGGTTTTTATTTGAGGATCAGAAATTGCTTTTTCAGGAACCTTCAAAGCTTTTTTCATACGAGCTAAAGTATCATTTTCTATAGCCTCTAACGCCTCAAAATCAGATGATGCTCCTCCTGAATTAAGGATGTATCCTCTACGTTCTTCCCATTCCCAAGTTTTTCCATGTAGACGATAAGCTGCTTTGGCCAATGAGAGTCCTGCTGGATTTTCGATGAAAACCATTTTTTTTATTTTAAAAACGAAGCAAATGCTATCCTAAAAAGTAAAAAAAGAAAATTTTTCTGATTTGCAAATTATTACAGTTGTAATTAAAAGGAAAATACGTTGTTTTACTTCCTGAAACTCAAAAACCAGAGAGGTGGTGATGAAATGGAACTTTAAAATATTCCTGCCTCACTGGGCATGGTGGGAATGGTGGTGTTTTTGGACTTTGCCTCGGTTTAGAAATCGGGTTCTCCTGAAAACCTGGTGGCAGACGCTAAAAAGTTCACCCAAAAAAGGGATAGCTCATGCCAAAACTTATCTGAAGCACAAAAGGAGAAGGCACAAAAGGAAAAGTAATCGACCAGGATGATCGTTCGAGTTTTGGGAGGAGGATTGTTTTATGCGACCAGATGGTACGTGTCAGATATCCCAAAACCCGGGCGGCATCTGGATGCCGCCTTTTTTTAAAAGAAGGAATATTGAGAAAAAAGATGATTTTGAAGGACCATGAGCTTTTCTTGCCCATGGTTCTAGTGGTCGAGCAGGGTATTTTCTTCGACATTAGAAACCATTTGCGGCCATCCACTGGACGCCAAAGGCGAGTGCCAGAGAAATGGCGATACCGATTCCCATTTTTCCCAAGTCCTTTCCAACGATGATTTTGAGAGTTTTCCTCTCTTTTTTCTTGGCTATCAAGCGTTGGATGATGAATTCTCGTCCATGGAGCAGGCCGACGAAGACCCATGTCGTGGACATGGGGATATCATTGAGCTCTTTGAAGAAAAGAAGCAAGAATGCGTAGACCAGATCGATGATCGTGGCCGACCGGACGTATTCTGTATTACTTTTTTCTCGGACGATCTGCTGAATCTTGCCGCCTTTGTTCTGGAAGATGATCCAGAGGCCGATAATGAAAACCGCGATGACGGCCATGAGCTCTTCGAATGAGAGTTTACGCGGCAGAAAAACCGCGATGTTTGCTGTGTCATGGCTGAGCCAGGTGAACCACAGAAATCCCGTGGAAAGCCATTGAAAAACCCGCCATTTTCGGTCGTGCTTTTCATGGGTTAGGGCTTTTACCCACTTTTTTTCGCCTTTGATCAGACGAGCCCCAATTTTGATGATACTCCCCCAGATTACCAAGGCAGAGATTACGGCAATGGCGTAGCCTGCAAGAGACTTCTCGGCCATCTCTTCGAAGACGGGGCCAGTGGCAAAGGCCGATAGCACCAGAAACGAAGTGGAGACCGGGATGCCGAACCTGGTCAAGATCAGAAGAACGACCGGTGCCATGGCGTGGTACCACTGTATTTTTAGGTCTTCTTCAAATCTGTTCAGGCGTCCATAGCTGATATCTCCTCCATAAGTATACCAGCCATACAAAATTGTGATGGCCAGGACGCTGGATGCCCCCAGCCAGAGGTATTGCCAGCGAAGGCGGTGATTGGACGCAATAAACGTGCCCAGTGTTTGGATTGCATCGTTCCCGATCACGGAATACGCCGCGGCCAGAAATCCGACAACCATCCAGAGGGTCAGGTTTGCTTCCATGACTTCCCCCTTTCATGTCTAGATGTTTCAGGGTTGGTTTCTTTTGTCGTTATTGTCAAAGATCCTACTCGTGCTCTTTTAGTAGCGGAGACCTCCATGCGGGGTCCACATTAAGCTAAAAGAAGCTAGGGGTATTTTATAAAAACAACAGAAATGGGCAATGTTTTTAAAATATGAACGTTTCAGACCAGATTACAAACTCCAGCTCGGGTGGCATCTGGGATTTCACCTTTTTTGGGTTAGGTACCAAGATTTGAAAGTATTGAATCTATCCTCTGGTAAAACAAATCAATGATTTTTTCTACGGTTGCCATGGCTTGTGGAGAGTCGGTGATGATGACACAATCGTCCAAAACAAAGAAAGATTCTCCAATTTCACTAAGAGCGGCAGCAATTGATTCTTTGAGTTCAGCAAAAGGTTCTTTAAATGAAATTTCAAAAAGTACTCCATTCCGTCCTCCCGAATTTATGGAGAAGATTGAGAGAGCATTTTCTGTTTCCAAAATAACAGGAGAATCCGAATTTTTTCATCTTAAACGCAACACATGAAGATTAATCTCTAATCTTCAATG
>CAYFMH010000054.1:0-11842 GCA_964344165.1 uncultured Candidatus Peribacteria bacterium
CTACTCAATTCTAATATTTGATCAACTTTTTTATTCAAAATGCGTAAGTCCTATTGGAAAAACAAAATTTAACCAACCACAAATCACATTTATATTCATATCATCATCACTTATTTTAGCTTGTGGATCCAATTTTTTTCTTCTTTCTAAATCTTCATGCGTAAATTTTCTCCATTCGTCCATGTTTCTTCCTCTTCTCCCTCTTCATCAAATCCATCTTCACCCCAAGAATCTGAACTCATTGACATTACCATTTTAAAATCTTTTTAAATTAATAAGTGCGTTTCAAAACATCCCCCTCTTTGACATGCACCAACTCTGCCCATAAACGCTGAAAAAGATCTGGATCCTCAGCGTACTCCTGTAACAACTTTCTGTTTTCCATTTTTACATCTTCCGCTTTATCAAAGTATCGATACTTCTGGGCACTTTCTAGGATTGGAACTCTTTTTACTTTTGAAGTAAGCAAAACATCAAAAACTCTTCTCGCTTCCCGAAGGTAAAGAAAATATTCGGCATTTGCATCACTCCACTCTATCTGAGAATTCCACAAATTCACATCGAGCAATTCCTCTAGTTTAAATTCTTGCTCCATTTTTAATGCATTATTGGCCTGAATTGCAAATTTCATAACCAAAGCTACGGTAGCCCCAGTTCCTGCCCACTCCAAAAAATCACGACGACTAAATTCCGACTGCTGGCCCAATCCCAATTGATGTAATTTTTCTATTCCAGTTTTCATGTGCGGCGAAAGTATTCTTATTTTGATTTTTGTCAAATTATATCATATTTATGAATAAATTTATTGTTCAATAAATTCCACTTTCATCTGACACTGGAGCAAATCTCCTGGTATCTGTACCAACGCCCGCAACAATTCTCGAAAAATTTTAGATGGCGGTAAAGACTTTATTTGGGGCGAAACCATTATTCTTTTTGTTACAAATTCCCCAGCCAGCTGAGGAAATCCCTGATGTGGATAAAAAGTAAAATAGATGAAGCCGGCTTTTTTTTCTTGAATGATCTGAAGAAACAATTCTTTTGCTACAACTGGAATTTTTACTTTTTCCATTTCCCGTACAAAATCCAACACTTCCCCCACATCATCACAGCATCCATCGTCTCTCAAAAAATCCCGCACTTTTTTCATCAGGGCAACGATCTGCAGCACTCGTCCCTGTGTCCGAAAAACCAAATGATTAACGGCCTCTGGAATTTTCATGGCTATCTCATAAGCCTGCTGAAACTCCGCCTCTGTGACCGACTCTCTCCACGCGTACTCACAGAGCGAGTCTTTAGAATTTTTTCCCATTTTATTTTTTTTCGACACTGTAAAAAAAGCCTGAGAAAAAGCACGTAATTTCTTTCCTTCTCTTTAAACTACGACGAAAAAACAACCTCAGCCCTGCATTCTATAATCCCTGGTATATTAGATAAAAGGACTCTCAATGTCCCAATCGCTTCCGAAACAGTTACATCTTTTACAGAAGCTGGGATTTCAATATCTTCTTCCAAATAATAATCAGTCTCTGGTACATATAAATAAATAGTCAAAAACCCACTTCTTTTATTTTCTGCGATGTCCCAGAGCAGATCTTTTTCTTTTTGAGAAATTTGCATCGACTCCAAAAATTTCTTTTTCTTCTCTTTTTTTCCACCGATATTCTTTTAGCTCCTTTTCCCCTCCAAATCTAGCTTCTGCAATAACTTCTGATACCCGATTCAATGGAAAGCCTTTATCAAATAAATTTTTTAAATAGTTAGCCAAAGCTAGTATCTCATTTCCATTTTCCAAAGCATGTAATTCATCCATTGCTTCCGAATCTCCCAGTGCTATCAAATAAGCTGATTCCAAATTTTTTTCATCTTTTACACAGCTTTTTTCTAGAGAATCTCTCAGCTCTCTCTCTACCAAATCAATTTCTACTTTTAAAAATTTATTCTCCATGCATCCAAAATAACTATTTTTCAGCTTTTGTCAAGTGTTTTCAACAAACTTGCAAAACTGTCAACAATCCCCTATCCTCACCCTAATGAAAAAATACAAACGAATCCTCCTCAAACTCTCCGGTGAAGCCCTCCTGGGTGACGAAAAAGAATTTGGGATTGACTACACGGTGCTAGACAAAATCGTCAAAGAAGTTGCCGAAGTGCACAAAACCGGCGTAGAGATCGTCATCGTGATCGGAGCCGGTAACATCTGGCGTGGAGCCAACCATGAATCCGGGATCGATCGAGTGCCTTCTGACTACATGGGGATGCTCGGGACCATCATGAACTCTATCGCCCTCCAGGCGGCTCTCGAAAAAGCCGGAGTCTACTCTCGAGTCTGCTCCGCGCTCAATACCCCCGCCGTCGCCGAACCCTACATCCGACGACGAGCGCTTCGGCATTTAGAAAAAAATCGTGTCCTGATCTGTGCCGCCGGGACGGGAAACCCATACTTCACGACAGATTCTGCTGCTACACTCCGAGCCCTTGAGCTCGAATGTGAAGTGGTTTTTAAGGCTACTAACATCGACGGGATCTACGACGATGACCCACGAAAAAATCCGAACGCAAAAAAATACGACAAAGAGGTAACCTTCGATGAGGTACTTGAAAAAGATCTCAAAGTCATGGACGCCACAGCTATCGCCCAATGTCGAGATAACAATATGCCGATTATTGTGTTTGAGCTGATGAAACCAGGGAACCTCAAAAAAGCCGTCGAAGGAGGTGCGGTTGGAACCAAGGTGGTATTGTAAATTGATGATTTATGATTGCAGATTTTAGATGCTGAATTGCAGGTTTTAGATTTTCTGCTTGCTTCTTTTCGCACAATCCCTACATTCCCCACATTCCTCACTCGCGAATACCAATCAAAATTTGTAATTCGTAATTCGTAATTTTTAATTAATTAAATCATGGCAAAAATGTACTACGATGCAGACATCGATGAATCTAAATTAAAATCTAAAAAGATTGCTATATTGGGCTGTGGATCCCAAGGACACGCCCACGCGCTCAATCTCCAGGACTCTGGATGTGAAGTCGCCGTTGGACTCCGAGAAGGATCCAAAACCTGGGCCTCAGCCGAAAACGCCGGGCTCAAAGTGATGGAAACAGGAGCCGCCGCTGCCTGGGGAGATGTGATCGTCATGCTCCTGCCTGACACCGCGCAAAAAGCCGTTTACGAAAAATCAGTCGAACCAAACCTAACCGAAGGAAAAAGCCTCGTTTTTGCTCATGGATTTAACATTCGATTTGATCGGATCAAACCACCGAGCCATGTGGATGTCTGGATGGTCGCCCCAAAAGGTCCTGGACATCGAGTACGAACGACCTTTGTCCAAGGGTTTGGAGTCCCAGCTCTCTTTGCGGTAGAACAAAATGCCTCAGGCGATGCTCAAGACTTGGCTCTCGGATACTGTAAGTTTATGGGAGCCGGACGAGCGGGAATTCTCGAGACTACCTTTACCGAAGAAACAGAAACAGACCTCTTTGGAGAACAAGCGGTCCTCTGTGGAGGATGTGAAGAACTCGTACAAGCTGGATTTGAAACGCTGGTAGAAGCCGGATACCAACCAGAAGTCGCGTACTTCGAATGTCTCCATGAACTGAAACTGATCGTCGATCTCATGTACGAAGGGGGTATTGCAGCGATGAATTACTCGGTTTCAGAGACGGCAGAGTACGGAGGGTATGTCTCTGGTCCGCGAGTCATTGACGCCGGGACCAAGGCACGAATGAAAGACATATTGGCCGATATCAAATCTGGTAAATTTGCTGATGACTTCACCGCCGTCATGGAAGACGGAGGATCGAAGCTAAAAGAACTTCGAGCAAAATACAATGATCATCCGATCGAAGAAACCGGAAAAAAACTTCGATCTATGATGAAGATTGACAAAAAAGACTCAGGAGATGATAACTTCAACGCGTCAGAAGATAATTAAATTTTATTAATCATTATTCATTACTAATTAATCATTGTTACTTCCATTCCAAATACACCCGCCCCTCCTGATCTCTTTTAAACCACTCCGGAAAAGGTTTTTCTTCCACTCCTGGTATTTTTCTGAAAAAACAAAGACCTTTTTCATTTTCTTGATCTACTACTACAAAGGCATTTTTAACCTCAGCTTCTTTTCTTCGTCTTTCAAATTCCCCTAATACTTTTTGCCCAATAGCTTGATCTCGAAAAAGCTCCGGTACCGCAAAAGCCCCTAATTCCCAAAAATCACCTTCCTTGTGTTCTCGAATTTCACAAGCTCCTTTTATCACCCGATCTTGAACGAGCAAAATCCAATTTTTCGCATTTTCTACAATTTCATCTACTTTTTTAGGCAGTATTTTGGGAGTATGTGCCAATAATTTGTGAAGTTGTTCTACAAACAAACGTGCTGGTTTAAGTTCTTTAAATTTATCTCGCCCTTCTTCTTTTGCCACCATCGTACATCGATCCGGTTGCCCTCCCGGCAAAAAGGACTCTCTCACAATATCAGCCAAGTGTGCCCAAGACACTAAATGAACAGAAACTCCTGCTTCAGCGACTCTTTTGGCTTTCTCCATTTTTATTCCCATACCTCCTTCATATTTTTCTGGAATGAGGTCTCTAGAATTTATAAAAGGAACTGTCGTCTCTCCATCTTCAGCCAAAACACCATTTGTATTCCCAATGAAAAACAACTTTTGAGCTCCAATTTTCAAAGCCACTTTTTCAGCTACTGCATCCGCATTTATGTTGGTGGCTGATTTGGTTTCTTCATCAAATCCAATATGTCCGGTGATTACCACTCGATGTTTACCACAAAAACGAGCCAAATCATCGGGTAAATCATTAATATCTGCGGTTACATTGTCTGAGGATCTCTGAGAAGAAGTCAAAAAATGATGTCTCAAAATATCTGGATCTTCGGCTATCCCGACTTCTTTGATTTTAGATCTTATTTTTTCAGAAATTTCCATCACGATACTCCTAATTTCTGATATTTTTTCTGGAGGTGTAATTCTTCCTCCGGTTCGATCACCATCTGATAATGATTTTGATATTTGAGGTCCAGCCCCATGAACCAAGACCACATTTACCCGATTTCGATAGAGAAAAGCCAACACTTCAGCCAAACGATGTAATTTTTTTTCATTCTCAGGAAGAAAAATCTCTCCCCCTACTTTCAATACAAACCGTTCCCCTGCCCTTACTTCTTGGTATTGGACAAGGAGAGATTTTGGAATATCGTTTTCAATAGGGGAAATTTCTTCCATTAAAAAAAACTGAATCTTATTCTATTCTTTCCCAAAGTCCATTTCTGTATTCAAAAATAATTTTTCCAAAAACAACATTCCCATCGCTATCCAAATCAACTCTAAAAATTGATGTATCTAAAGATCCCCCAATTCCTTCATGATTTCCCGCGATTAAATAATTGTATTCAAGTAATTCGTCATTTGGATCCTTAATCGTTAAAAACACTAATTCTCCAGATTTTCGATAAACCTCTCTAACAATTTGAATTTCATCCTCAGAAAGATTAAAAAAATCTGTCATTAATTCCAAAATTCGTCCTTTTGAAGGGGCTATATACCTTTCAGTAATTCTAGATTGCTGATTCTTGAGTGTTTCATTTTTCCCCAAGACGTCTTCAACAAGACTTAATACGTCTTCCCCCTCCGCCTCTGTTAATTTTTCAAGTTTAAAATCTGGCAGGCCATTCATAAAAATAAACTTAAAATCATTTACAACTTGCAACTGAAAGAAGGTTTTCATTTTTTTAAAATTAAAGAATAATAATGACAAAAAAACTTTTACCAAAAAATTTTTTTTGTCAATGAAAAATGTTAAAACATAAAAAACTTCTCGTCGCCGGCACCTTCGACCACTTTCACATCGGTCATCAGCACTTCCTCTGGACCGCAAAAAGCGTGACCGAGCAAATGACCATAATCATCGCTCGAGATACCACCGTATCCAGACTCAAAGAAAAACCGGCAAAAAACAACGAACTACATCGACTTGAAAGAATCCAAAAAGAAAATATTCCAGATACCACGGCCCGCCTCGGCCGAACAGATGGCAACTTCTGGGAAACAATCAAAGAAGAATCTCCTTCTGCCATTTTCCTCGGCTACGACCAACACTTCGATGAAGACTCCCATCGGAAACTCTTCCCAGAGATTGAAATCCTGAGAGCACTTCCCTACTTCCCAGAGTTTTTCAAAAGCAGCAGATTTTAATTACAAAATTTTTAATTTTTAATTTTTAATTTTATAAATAAATCTCCCCCCTACATATGTCTTTAAGATTAATTTTCAAATTTCGGCGGACACGTAATTTTTAATTTCTAAAAATAAGTCTATAATGGGTATTAGAAAATTCACTCGGTTTAAAAAATTAGTGCTTAAAAATTATTTAAAAATTCAAAAATTATAAAAACTAGAATGAAAAACATAAAAAAGATCCTCCTCCGAAGCCTCCGCGAAGGCATCATCCAACTCTGGAGAAACAAATTCCTCTCTCTGACTACCATCCTTTTGGGAGCTTTGATCCTTTTTTTGATCAACTTTGTTTTTGCGGTTCAGTTTTTTGCCGATCACTCACTCCAGCAGCTCGAATCTCGAGCAGACTTCAATGTCTCCCTGAGGGAAGATCACGATGTTTTTCTCCTAGAAGCGCTCGAAAACGAATTGGCTGAGTTCAACCTCTCGGTGAATGTCTACCCGGCCCAAAAACACGATGACTTTGAAGTACCAGAAAGATTGCACCTGAAGTTTGGAAACCTCGAACAAATTCGTGAAATCTTCGAAGTGCTGAAAAAAACAAGGTATGACGCCGTCGTCGATACCTGGGATATCGAGAGCGAGCGAGAGTTTGTAAACCTCACAGAAAAACTCATCATGCTCCGAAACGCCGTCGAAAAAGCAAGCTTCTGGCTCTCTCTGATATTTATCGTGGGAGGAATCCTGCTTGTGATCAATACTTTTCGATTGGTGCTTTTCTCCAGAAAAGATGAAATCTTCATCGCCCGGTTTATCGGAGCAGATTTCAAATTTATCACTGGTCCCTACCTGGTGGAAGGTCTCCTGATGGGGATTCTCTCCAGCTTCATTGCCATTTTCACCTTTATTTTTGTACTGAGAAAGGTTGAGGTTCTCCCCGGAGGAGAAATCTTTTTGCACCTGTGGAATAATATTTTTTCGAACGAAATCCTCATCTCTGCAACCATCGGAGCACTCGGTGCCTGGATTTCTGTGAAGCGGTATCTGATGGGACGATTTGAAGATTAGATTAGAACTTAGTTATTAGAGCTTAGAACTTAGACTTATTACCCCCAATAATAAAAATTCTATCATTGATAATTGAAGATTGAAAATTGATAACTGACTGACGTATGACAAAAGAAAAGAAAACCCTCGCCCTCCTCCTCAAAAAAACACTCATGGCCAATGATGACGCGGCTCTGGAGTTTTTTACGAGTGAGTTTGGAAGAGTCTCTATCTTTGTAAAAAAACTAGCCAAATCCAAAACCAAAAATCCAGAAATCGACTTTTTCCGATTACTAGAGCTGGTAATCTTCGAGGGACGAAATTCCAAATCGCTCAAAGAAGTTTCTACCGTTTCTTTTTTTCAGCCGTTTGAACAGAGTTATCGTGCGACGGAAAAAGGTTTCGCCTGGCTGGAGAAATGCAGTAAAGTCCTCCCCGAAGAAAAACCACTCCCTGCTTTCTTTGCTGAAACGATAAAATTTATGGAAGGCATAAATCCTGAATTTTTGGACAAATATGATGCTTTTTTTCGGATGAAGGTTTTGGATTTTTCTGGGGTGGTCCCCAGATTTGATCAGATCCAGGGGGATGTTTTTTTTGATCCACAGCATTCAACTTTTTATCGGACTCCGAAACATTCCCGGAGAAAAATCACCAACCTATCCCGCCAGATATTGGAATTTCTCCGACGATCAGACTTTGCTGATTTTCAGGCCAAAAAAGACAAGCTCCCCGATGAAAACTTCGAAGAAGTATTGGGAATCATTGCAGAAATTGAGAGATGGCACGAATAATCTCATCCCCAAACGCAGGCGAGGTTCCCCAACCTCGCCGAGAAATTGCACCAAAAATTAGACATTTTGTGTTTTTGTGCTATAAAAAATAAGTAGTTTTTCCGATTGGTTTAATCAATTCGGATTATGCTCTTCACGGAAAAGGTTAATAAAGGAGGTCACAATGGCCGAAGACGAAATCACCATGACTCGCACAGAACTTGAGAAAATCAAGCAGCATGTAAGAAAGTACGGCGGGCTGGATGCTATTCACTTAGCCTTCTGGATCTATTTCATGACCACCATTGCCTTGTCGGTATGGAGTTGGGTAGATGTCTACCAAGAACAGGGAAATATAGATGCGGCCTGGCAGTCAGCCCTTGTAACAGGTTTCACCTTCATCTTCATTTTCTTCGTCATCCAGGCGATCCACCGCTGGCTCTGGAAGCGCAAATTTTTTGACATTTACAATTTTTTTATTAAAAAACCTTCGTAGTTTTTCTGATCCCGGACATTCGGGATACAGATCACGCTCTTCATATCAACGATCTGGGAGGAAATAATGACCTGCTACAACTTCCGCACCAGCGACCTTAAAAAAATAAGAATAATTTTCTGGTACGTGATGATCTCCGTCTTCTGTGGCTCCAGTATCTATGGATGGGAGATCTACAAAGCCACAAATGATGCAAACATCGCCTGGCTAGCCTTTGGGAGAACGCTGTTTGTGTTTGGGCTCGTCACATTTCTTCTCTACGTGGGTGGTCGATGGCTCTGGTGCTTTCTCACTCGCCCACAGAAGATCGACTTCGGCACCCCCTCCTCGTGAGGCGGGTGCTACTTTTCTTTTGATGATCAATCGTTTTCCTCTTTTTTTCACGACGACCTCCTCGTGTGCTTCCCATCCAAACTCCCGGATAAATTCAATCGGGATCGTCACTGCAAAACTTTTTTGACCCAAAACGGTCAATTTTCGTACATTTTCGTTGCCGATTATCTGCCTGCTCATGCAAAAATCATAAAAAAGAATTACGTAATTAATTACGTAATTATTATAACACAATCTGATTAAAAATTCAAATACAAAAGAAAAAGAGGCCAACACAAAACGCCAGCCTCATTTTTCCCTCTTCTGTTTTCAATTGAATCACACACAGCCCGTCGGTGCAGGAAGACCGGCAATAAGGGTGATTTTGGTCCCCAGGTCTTCTTGAGAAGTCGAGCAAGCCCGGAAGAGCCTTATAAGCTTTTGCACTGATACATTAGGCTTCTCCCCGCCAAAAACCTTCCTCGCAATTATCAGAACTGGAGGAGCAATCTGATACTCCGCATAATAATCGCGAACGAAGTGAATGACGTCCCAATGTTCCTTGTTCAGCTCTCCCACTCCTTCTCTTTGGGAAGCCTCTTCAGCAAATCTCCGACACCAAAACCCTTTCTTTGGCAAGAAACCTCGTTTTCTCAACTTTTTTTTTCGTACTTTCTCCGATTTCGTCATTGTAGCATTTCCTTTCCAGCCAGTTGAAGATAATAAAACTAAGAGGGAAGCCACTCTCACAAAAAGATACATTTTCTGTGATAAAAAGTCTCCTTTCAATGAAAGCAGATGTCTCTCTGTTTTTTTTGTAATTTAAAAGAACGAAATACTAATAAATAAAAAGTTGTTTAATGCAAATTCTTTAATTATTCTCTCTTTTCTGGTGGTACCCACTCCATCCCAAAAAGCTGATAAATCCCCTCCTCCGTCTCCCCCGCAATCTGCTCTCCATCGGATAAACGAAACACTCCGTACTCATTTACCTTCCAGCCTTTGTCATGAGCGATTTTTCGCAATCGAACGTTGTGGGCTTTACTTCCAGTGAAGTAGTGCCACGCGGCTCCAAAATATTTTTTGGGAACCACGCGGAGATCGACCTGAATAATGGGAGATTTCAGAATCACACTCGCCTTCGTATCTCCTTCTGCCAAGATAAATTTTATTTCTGGCAATTGAACAAATTTTTTGATCACATTTATTGGGTCCACAGAAACCACCAGAAGGTCGATGTCTCTTACGGTACTTTTCTTTCGCCGCAGGCTGCCAGCGATTTCGGCTCGTTCGACCTTTGGGATCGCACGAACTTTTTCGAGAAGTTTTTCAGCGATGGATTGTACTTTTGCCAGCGGTTTCCTTTCCTGCGTTTCGAGAATTGCAACGCCTCGTAAAATATTCTCCTCAGTTCTTTCTTTGATGCCGGGCAAAACTTCTAACTTTCCCTCACTCGCCATCTGAACCAATTGTTTCACATTTTTTATCCCCAATTCCTCATAAAACCGTTTCACCATTTTGGGGCCGAGTCCGGGGATCTGCATCATCTCCCAGAGCCCCTTTGGTACTTCTTTTCTGAGTTTTTCGAGTGAGAGCATCGTACCGGTTTCAGCATATTCATGAATCTTGGCCGCGAGATCTTTTCCGATTCCACGGATGGCTTCGAGTTGTTCGAGAGTGAGTGGTGCCACATCCTTGTAGTACACCTCCACGGTCTGTGCTCCCGTCCGATACGCTCGTATACGAAAAGGATTTGCCCCCTGTAATTCCAGCAGGTCTGCAATTTCTCGGAAGGCATCAGCAACAGATTTGTTGATCATGGGCTCCATTTTTATCCATTTTTAAAGTTTTGACAAAACTTTTTTAGCACTCTATAGTTGTGAGTGCTAATTTTCTTGAGAATTTTTAATTTTTAAGCTCAAATTTTTAAATAATTTCTAAATTCTAATTTTTAAAAGGATTTATAATTAAGACTCTTTTTAAGATTTAAAAATTAAGATTTATTTCAAAAATTAAAAATTACAAAATTAAAAATTTTTCAATTGCTTCCTAACCCAATACAATCCCATGAACTTCGACCGCTGGACCACCGCCGCCTCCGCCGCGATCATTGAAACGCAAAAAATTGCCGATGATGCCAATGCGGCCGCCATCGAAATCGATCACTTCATCCTGGGACTTCTCGCGGATGAAAACAGCTTCGCGCACAAAATCTTTCAAAAACTCGGCATCGATCCTAGCCGCATAAAAAGCGCTTTTTCTGAAAAAGCAAATTCCCTCCCAAAAGTAGAAGGTGGCACCCGGTCCCCTTCTCGAGACTTCAGCGATATGATCCGAAATGCTGAAAAAGTACAAAAAGAATTCGGAGATGATTTCCTTTCCATTGAACACTTCCTTCTCGCAATCTTCGATGGTAACTCTTCGGCCAAATCAGAACTCGAGAACCTTGGAATCAATAAATCCAACCTCCGAGAAGCCATCGAATCTCTCCGAGGTGGGGAAAAAGTCGATAGTGCCGATGGCCACGAAAAGCTCGAAGCCCTCGAAAAATACTGCGTCAACTACACCGAACTCGCCGAAAAAGGAAAAATCGATCCCATCATCGG
Organism: uncultured Candidatus Peribacteria bacterium; assembly: GCA_964344165.1. Lineage (GTDB taxonomy): Bacteria > Patescibacteriota > Gracilibacteria > UBA4473 > UBA4473 > CAYFMH01. Next base: position 11,433 of record CAYFMH010000054.1, read on the forward strand.
CCGAGATGAGGAAATCCGCCGAACGATCCAGATTCTCTCTCGTAGGACAAAAAATAATCCAGTCCTAGTCGGAGATCCGGGAGTGGGAAAAACAGCCATCGTCGAAGGACTAGCCCACAAAATCCACAAAGGAGAAATCCCTGAATCACTCCGAAATAAAAAAGTCCTCGGCCTTGATCTGGCTGCCCTCGTCGCGGGAGCGAAATACCGAGGAGAGTTCGAAGATCGACTCAAAAATGTGCTAAAAGCGATCGAAAAAGCCGAAGGATCAATCATCCTTTTTATCGATGAATTGCACACGATCGTGGGCGCCGGATCGGCCGAAGGATCGATGGATGCTGGGAATCTACTCAAGCCCGCATTAGCCCGTGGAACTCTACACTGTATCGGAGCCACCACCCTCACTGAGT
>CAYFMH010000055.1:0-11425 GCA_964344165.1 uncultured Candidatus Peribacteria bacterium
CTTCGCTTTTTTCCCTCAACTATCAATTATTCCAAATTTCGATATTCGGGTTTAATTTCATTGACTTTTTGTAAATGTTACATTAAAAAGGGCGCGTATTTTTAACATAATGAATAAAGCGTCCGATAATCTCCCCGCTCCTCAACATCTAGACTTATGTACCACAAGTACTCCTGATTTTCCCAAAATATCAGGCCCGATCTCTGTAATTATCACTCCAGAAAACGAAGCTCGCGCTCAAATCCTTAAAAATATTATCCAAAACAGACTCCCAAACATCCCTGAAAATCATCAAAAAAGGCTCCTCTCTGATCTCCTGAGAGTAGAAACCCTCGATCTGGAGAGGGAACTCACAGAAGAAGAAATCTGGTATCATCTTCATTTTTGGGCACAACATTTAGTAAAAATAGAAGAATCAGGAAACGAACAAACACTGCTTTTTAATCAAATAAGACAGACAGAATATTCGAGAAAAGCAGTACTTGTCGAAAGCCCCGACCACAGTCAACTAGTAGAAGTAACACAAGGAGTTAATTATTACACAGAAAACATGAAAGAATTAGTCGAACAACTCAGAAACCATCGAGAAGAACTCCTCCAAATTTTGAACAAAACTTCTATTTTCGGAATAACAAACCACGCTAGCTGGGCTGGTTACCCGATATTCATCACTGCTTGTAAAAATGCCTTTGGAGATGATCCGGACTTCAAGGATGATAGATTTCCTGACTTTCTCGATAGGTTTTACACCATTTTAGGGCCTGCCCTTATGACCTATCAACAAGGAAGAGATGCGATTACCTCCCTTTCAAATATTATAAAAACTATGCCAAAAACAAAAAATGGTATTGTCCCAGGACTTGAAGCACTACAAAAACGTATAGTTAAAAGAGCTATTCGCCCAATTTTAACCGCTGCACGAACCCCTGGGAAAATTATCCTTATGTCTCCTTCTGGAACCAGTGATACAATTCTTTCTGATGGTCGAATTCAAATCGAAAGACCAGACGAGACAGCTCTTAGATTAATAACAAGTATTAATAAATCCGCTCCTACATTTGTGATCGGAACCAATGAGGCCGAAATGTTTGAAAATCTCAAAATAAAAAGAGGAAAAGAGCATATGTCACTGGGTAAATTTCATCCCTCTGGAAGCATCCATGATCCGGAAAATGTCATGGAAGAACTGGCTAGTCACATAATCAATGAAGAAGGTAAAACTATTGGGGAATATTTTAGACTGGCCACCTAAATCCCCTGATTCAAGATCCACGCCAAAAGCAAAATCTGAGGTAATGTCACCAATGGCAAAAAGAAAGCAATTTTCCAGCTTTTGGTAGCTTCTCTTAGCGACATAATCTCTGTATAATCTGTCGAAACTCCCGTCATGAGGAAAGCAAAAGCTCCTCCCGGAGATTTGGCTCGAGTGAGAATATCTGCTGCAATCGGGGTCGATCCCTCGCTGCAAACTTCGAGAATGGTCGCCATTCCTACCGTAATCAGAAGTCCGAGAAAGGTTGGGCCAAAGTAGGTTTCAAACTGTTCTGGAGAAACAAAGGTCCGAATCAAAGAGGCCAAAATCACTCCAAAAAAGATCCATCGCAAAATCATCCTTGATCCTCCCAAACCGTGAGTGACAATCTCACGCCAAAACTTAGCGGTGAATTTTGTATTCTTAAAACACTTCTGGGCTTCCTGCCAAAAATGGAAGTTTTTGGAAATTTCTGACGTGTGTGAATTTTTGGGAAGTATTTTTGATTTTACGAGTTGCTCAAAAATGAGCCCGGAAATCACCGCAATCACCACAGAGAGAAGTAAAAAAGTAAGCATCCACTGAAATCCGACCAAGGCCCAAAGAATTAGCGTAAGTGAAAGCGAGTTCCACGGACTCGCAATAAGGAAGGCCATCACCTGCCCCAAGCTCGCTCCCCGCTCATAAAGCTTCATCCCCACGAGCAGGATCCCATGTGAACACAAATCGAGCAAAATCCCCGCCCCCGTTGCTCGCAAAATTCCTTGAAAAGTTCCCCCTCTCCCAAGTAAAGAAATCACAAATGCTCGAGGAATTTTTTCGAGAATCCCCACAAAAGCTATTCCCAAAGCAACTCCCCACCACATCCGGCTGAGCAACTCAAAAGCCGAATCAAAAAAAATCGTCAGATGAGGGCTGTGGACCAAATCCTTGGCCAGAAGCTGAATCACACAAACCAGGATCAAAATCCCCGTGCTTCCCCAGAGAAGATAATCAAAACGACGCACATTTTTTTTATCTTGCTGAGAGACATGACAACACTGAGGCATCACCTCATATTAAAAATGAAAAATCAAAAATAGACAAATCAATTAAATCAGTAATTGTCCCAAGCTTGTAGCATGCGGTTTACAAAAGGTTCAACCGCAAACTGCATCTGCAAAAAATATCAGTTTAAAAAGTTCAATATTCGCAGAAACGTGATTTTTATGGGATTTGCTTTTTGCTCATCCCGCATCCGCGGGATGCCAAAAGCACCCCAAAAAATCGCGGGAAGGCAATGTTTATGCACATGCTACACCATTGGGACAATTACTTAAATCAACTACGATAACTCCTCTCTTCTATTCCCAAGGGAGCCGTCATCATCGCCAAACGAAGTGCCTCTCTTTTTTCACGACTCAATCCTTGCATAAGTGCATCGATTTCTACCATTCTTTGAGCTGCTCGAGTATCTCCAGCTCTAGCATTTTCTGTCATCTCAAGTACACGATCTCGAAGCGTCATTCCTGCTAAATCAACCTTGGAAACTTTTTTTTGGTCTTCAACTTGAATCTCTGAATTTCCTGCCAATCGACGAAATCTTGTCACCGAATCAGCAGAAGCCATCTGAGTTGGCCGAACAGGAGTTTCTGGTGCTGGAAAAGAACCTGAGGAAGCAACTTTTTTGGTTTTTAAAGCTTCAAGCACATCTGCATATTTTACTGGGTCGACATAACCCCCCAATGCTATAATTACCTCAACAGCTTCTTGTGTATCTAGCTGGTATTCTGCTATTGTCTCTCCTTGTGCCAACCTTAAACCTATCCTCTCTGCAAAGTTCCTCATGTCCCGTGTCGGTTCATATTTATCTCGATATTCTCCTGCATTTCGTTTTCTGAGATATTTATTAAAAGGAGTACCAGGCTCTCTCTCGATGTTCCACCTTAACATAGCTTCCACTGCAGAAGTTCTTCTATAATGAGCCTCTTCTGCTGCAATAAGAAGCATATCTGGAGTTGCTTCTGGAACAGCCCTAGCTATCTGCTCCCAATTTAAATAAAAAAGCGCAGCTGTATAAACGACGGATCTTGACAAGTCAAATCTTGCATCAATTTTAGCTAAATCAGATAATAATTGGTCTCGAGATTGGTGTTCTACAAAGCTTAAAAATGCAGATTCTAAGTCAGCAATTAAAGTTTCCCTATCACTTTCTACAGCAGGATTTTCTCCTAAATGTTTTCCAACTCCTTTTTTAGTACCTGGGACAAACATAGCAAATCCAGCCGCTCCATATTTTGGGGGGCCTAAAAGACGTTTTTTAATTAAACTCCTTATGACAGAAAGTTGATAAGCTTCCGACTTACCTTTCAATTGCTTCAACTTTTCAAGTCCAAAAAAAGAAATTCCTCCAGTACTCTCGATTCGAGTAATATCTCGAAAAAAACCTTCTGGATCAACTTCTGAACGTCCTACCTTACGGAGAGCTTGGTTAATTCTACTAAAACCTTCTCGAACTTCCGGTGGAAAATCAACTTTTATTCTTTCTTTTCTTAAACCTTCTTCTGCCAAACTTCCATCAAATCCTCTTTCACTATGCATTACCCAGTTTACAATTTTGCTTATTTTTTCTTCAGGATCAATATCTTTCCTTGCCATAAACCTCCTGGCTAGATCTGGTTCATAAGCAGAAAATAATGGGAAAGCAACACTTCGAAAATTTTCTGATCTTTGTAATTCTCTTGCTATACTCCTAAAATAAACTTCATCATGAGCTACACGCTCAACCTTATTTACATCCCAGGACGCAGCTTCCCCCTCCGAAACTTTTATATAACTTGCCCCAAGATAAAGATAAGGATCGGAAGACAAAGAAACTGGAGTTTCTAAAAGCTTTCCTCCTTTAGTAGTAATCCTTCTAATCTCCCGCAAATCAGGAGTTTCAAACACTCGAAGTGCAAATGCCTTCTTTCCCTCTCCTCTACGATCAGCCTTATGAGCATAAGGCAAAAGTTCTGCTAAATCTGATTTTACTTCAGGGGCACCTGGAACTTTATCGGCAATATCCACATAATACGCTCCTAAATATAACCATCTCTCCTGATCAATAGCGAGCGGAACAGACAAAGGCTCCGTAGTATTCCAATCCGTTACTCGATAGATACTAGATTCAGAAGTCTTCATTAGCTGAGCTAATTCATACTTTCGCATTCCAGACTTTGTCACCTTAAATGCTTTTCCTGCCTTCAATAATGCCAACGCTTTAGCTTCATTAGAAGTATAAGATTGAGATTCTTCTACACCCCTCTCCGTCGAAGTTTCAGTAGCTGTAACATTAATTGTCGGAGTTAACTGAGCCGAAACATCTTCAGCAGTAATTGTTGGAGTAGTTAAATCTCCTGCGTCTCGAGCATCCTCTGCAGGACGCCCATTTCCAGCTACGTGAGGGGATTTTTGGACAACTAACTTATTTTCTCCTCTTCCTCCTCCGGGTACTCCCTGAGGAACTCCACTCTCCATAGCTTTTTTTCCCCCAGTAGGAAAAGCACAAGCATTAAGCAAAACTGAACCAGCTGTAACAACTCCCGTAATATTGAATACGTTTGAAAAAACCGGCGCTACGTTCTTAGAAAGAACAACTCCAGTTCCTACTAAAGCTTCATTTGCAGCTTCTCGTGTTTTTCTCAAAAGATTTAATCCCTGGGTTTTAAACTCAGCTAATCGTACTACCAGCGCTTCCCTCTCGGCCCCCCTTTCATTTGCCCCCTGAACTTTTCTCTCCCGAATCTTTTGAGACATTCCATAAACTTCTCCCTCTAATGAAATCGCTAATTCTCTTCCTCTCGCTACCATCCCTTTCCCAAATTTACAAGTTCCTTCTGTTATTTTTTCCCCTTTTGCAACTAAGAAACGTCCAACTTCTAGTCCTTTTTCTTGAACTTGTGCTAATCTTTTCGGAGTTGCCTCTACAGCTTTATCCCAATTTTTATCACAAAAACTAGAAAATTCTCCTGACTTCCCTGCCATTACATCCGCTACAGAATGGGCTACTTGTGAAACAGTTTCTTCAGCTCTAGAAAATTCACGATGAAAACTTCTTAACACAGATCCACCAGTTTTTTTACCTTGCTCAAAAACCTTCCTACCCCAACCCGAAAACCGATTAAAACTATCAAACATTTGAAAAAAATTAAAAAATAAAAAAAACGAGAATTTTTTAAAAAATTCCTCATTTTTGTTTTATATTTTTGTTTTTCCTCCCCTTGTTGTTTGAACGTATTTTAAAAAAACTTTTTGTCAATAAAATTATAACACTTTTTAAATAAATACAAAAAAGCTAATAAATAAAAAAAAATTTTATGTTTAATTAATAAAAATAAAAAACAAACAAAATATAAAAAAACACAAAACAAAATTAACCGCCACAAAAAATTGAATAAAAAATTTGCACGTCTACCCTAAGTTATTTAGAATTTTGCTCGAATTATTTTAATAATTCTCAAATTTCACATAACCAAAATGAAACGCTTAAATCTAATCGCTTTCGGTATTGCGCTCTTAAGCGCCCCCCTCATGACACAGGCAGTTGATACCATCGACGGCCCGGTCAATGATGACTTATTTTTCCCTCGAGGAGTACTCATAAAAGGAGTACAAGAACCTGCTAACTTAGATTCTACGAGTGGAGCTAGTTCTGTACTTATTGAAGGAGTTGGAACCGTAACAGTCGCCGATGCTCGAGTCGATGACTTCCCTCGGATGATGGTCTCTGGAGGGACAAAGATCACTAGTAGTCGAACCTGGGATGCCGAAACCGCTCACAAAACCTGGTGGGACGGACAGTTTTCTGCTCCATCTTCTGGGAGGTTACCACGGTATGATGAAATCAAGTTTGCTTCTGGAACAAAAAGAGGAGATGACTTTATAATTGTCGATGCATTTCAATGGGGACTTACCAATGAAACATTCTCTTTTTCTCCGTCAGCTGCCGTGATTTTACCAGTAAAAGTTGCCCCAGGAGTTAAACTAAGGGTCGCCTATCCAAAAAATAACGATATGACTGAATGGGAGGTTACAAAAAATGAATATTGTTATGCCCAAGACGGTCCAAGCAGTCGTTATCGACTCTGTGCTCTTGAAATCTCAAAAGTTAATGCCTTGGCTCTCACAAAAGAAAACTTTTCTTCTTGTCCGACAGACTACATAGAAAATGGAATGATCGGGTCTACTCCCGATTGTGCTATCACTTGTAAAACCAACTACGAGTTAAGTGATGATGGAGAAGCTTGTCTTCCTATTGAAGGTGAATTTATTGATGAGGAATATTATGAAGACGAAGAACATTATGAAGATGAAGGGTACTATGATGAAGAGTATTATGACGAGAGCTTTGAAGAGGAGGGTTCTCCTGTGGCAGAATCCCCAGATGTTCGTCCTGGATACGTCCGATATCGAGGGGCTCGAGAACAACTAGAACGAGTAGTGGACACAGAGGGACTCACGGGAGAAGATCTCAAAACCGCTCGAAAAATAAACAGCGGGCGACTTGGACGGGCTTCTCGTGGAGGAAGCGGAGAAGCGCCTATCCAACAAATGGATGATTCAGGAACAGTGAGAGACACTTTTTTGAACTATGTTGCTGAAATGCGGAACAAGTTTGGAGACAATACAAGCGGAAACGTTTATCCGAAACACCCGGTAGGACAGGTGGTATTAAATGAAAACGTGCAAGAACATATGGCAGAGGAAGAAGAAGCAATGCGTCATTCAGCTCCATTGCTCCCAAGCACAGGTCCTGAACTTTTTGCTGTCTTAGCGGTCGCCGGATTAGGATTGATGATATTGAGCGCGGTACGAAGAAGAGACTAGAACTTCCCATTTCCGAAAAAAAACAAATAAAAAAGAGCACCCTCCGAAATATCGGGGGGTGTTTTTTTAATCTAAAAAATCCTTCGCAAACTGATCAATCACCCCCGCTCCCATAAAAAGGAGTACATCTCTTCCCTCTAATTTTTTTACAAAGCTCTGTGCATCTTCCTGCGTTTCTATTTTTTCGGCTCCAGAAATATGGTCGATCAAATCCTGAACAGAAACCGATTTTTTGTCCTCATCCGTATCTCTTGCCGCATAAATCGGAAAAATCCCCACTTCATCTGCTAGAGAAAGTGCATCACAAAATTCAGGGAAAAACTCCCGTGTTCGTGAGTATTGATGTGGTTCAAAGATCAGACCAATCCTCCGATCTGGAAATCGCTCTCGAAAAGCCTGCAACGTCGCTCTGATTTCGGTCGGATGATGTCCATAATCATCAAAGACCCGAACCCCCTCTTTTTCGCCCAAAAATTCTTGTCTCCGCCAAGCACCTTTATAACTTTCCAGACCTTTTTTAAACTGATCCAGATCTAATCCCAAATGCTGAGCCAAATTAAAAGCCAACGTTGCATTCGCCCGATTATGTGCCCCTGAGATTTGTAAAGACGCAATATTTTGCATCTCCTCTGAAGATACTACAATCTTTTTACCAGAAAAATCAGTCAAAATTACTTCTGCATCTGCGTCCCCCTCGTGATAAATCACTACCTTAGCTTTTTTGCAAAAATCCCGAAAAGTCGATCGATAATGATCTGCGTCTCGATAAAAATCCGTATGATCCAGCTCCGCATTGGTAAGTAAAACTATCTCTGGATGAAGAAATTGAAAATTATTGCGGTATTCACAGGCTTCTACCAGTAAAAAGTCATTGGTCCCCAGATGAAAGTTAGAATTATCAAACTCTCGCAGCTTCGATCCCACAAAAACGGTGGCATCAAATCCCGAAATCTGAAAAGCCGAAGCCAGTAATCCTACCGTCGTCGTTTTCCCATGCGTCCCACACACCGCAATCGTCCGAAAATCTCGGGAAATATCCCCTAGATACTGGAAATACGATTTCTCTTGAATTCCTCGCTCTTTGGCTTCTACTCGTTCTGGATTATCGGTACTTACCGCCTCCGTGTACACAACCAATTCACAATCCTGTGGAATATTTTCAGCTTTCTGTGGGATAAAAATCGGAATCCCCTGTGCTCGTAATTTCTCCAAAATTCCCGTTTCAGCAATTTCTGAACCATAAACCGTATCTCCCCGTGCATGACAAAACTGCGCCAACGCAGAAATCCCAATTCCCCCGATCCCAATGAAGTGGATTTTCATCACATAAAACTATAACACAAAAAAAACTAAGTTCTAAGCTCTAAGTTCTGATAACTACTTATAGTTTTTCATAATCGTGCATCACAAGCTGTGTATTGATCCGTCGGATAATATCCAGCACCACAGAAACCACGATGATCATCCCTGCCCCAGAGATAAAAAGTGAAATCGATCCGCTTCCTCCACTGACCCAGTTCTGAAAAAGGAGTGGCACCACGGCCACAAAAGCCAAGAAGGCCCCGCCCCAAAAACAAAGTCGGTTAATCACTTTGTCAAAAAAAGTCTCGGTTTCGGTCCCCGGACGATATCCCGGGACAAATCCTCCACGATTTTTAATATTATCCGCTACTTTTTTTGGTTCAAAAACGATAGAAACGTAGAAATATGTAAATCCAAAAATCAACGCCGCATAGATCAAATTATACCAAAAAGTTGGCGAACTTGGATTGAGATGTTTGAGCGCAAACTCAGCAAACTGCCGTAAAGCCGCTGATTCTGATTGTACGAAAAATTGAGATAAAATGGATGGCATAGAAAGCATCGATACCGCAAAGATGATCGGGATCATCCCGGCCTGATTGATTTTGAGAGGAAGGAATGATTTTTGTTGGGTGTTACTCTTTCGAGCGGCATAAACCACGGGTACCCGACGTTCTGATTCAGAAACGTAGACGACAAAGAGGGTCAAAGCCAACGTCGCTCCAACCAAAGCCACAATCACCGGAGCGGTTGCCGCCTGGAAGGCCCCTGCAATCTGCTGCGGAACCGTCGCCACAATCCCCGCAAAGATGAGAACTGAGATTCCATTTCCAAGTCCTTTTTCACTGATGATTTCTCCGAGCCACATGAGGAAAATAGTCCCCGCGGTCACGGTCACCATCATCGGCAACATATTCATGATGTCCGTATCAATGATCGGTACTGGAGAAAATCGATTGATAAGCAACATCATCCCATAGCTCTGCACGAAGGCAAGCGGCACGGTTAACATCCTCGTGTATTGATTAATCTTTTTTTGTCCGATTTCTCCTTCTTTTTTCATGTTTTCGAGCGCTGGCACGATCACGGTCAAAAGCTGCATGATGATGGAAGCATTGATGTAAGGCGTCAATCCCATCAGCACGATAGAAAAATTCTCCATCGCTCCTCCCGTGAGAAGAGAAAATATTCCCAAAATTGATCCCTGTTGCTGTGTATCAATCACTTGTCGGATAGCTTCGATATCTGCTCCGGGGATAGTCACATGCGCCAGTATCCGGAAAACTACCAAGATGCCGATCGTAAACAAAATCTTGTTTCGCAGAGATCCCATCATCCAAATATGCCGAAGCTTTTCAAAAACATTTCCCATCATCAGGTATTTTTAAAATAATACCTGAGGAATCTACTAATTTTGTCAAAATGGTCAATGTTTTAAAAACAAAAAAATCGTCATCCCGCCTGTCCTCCGTAGTCTGAAATTAAGTCCTGAAGTTTACGAAGAGGGAAATCGATGCGATGAAACAAGGATTCTACTACAAATGAGGGATCATCAATTTAAATTTGAGTGCAAAGGTTGAATTTCATCTTTCTCTTTTTCTGTACCAAAAATAACAAGGATCCCGAGTACTCGGGATTTTATGTTTTTTTCTTCGGGATATTCCGTCATTCGAAATGACGATCTTTTTTATTCTACTCCCCTCTTACCACTTGCTCTCTCTTTTCCGGAACTGGCACCCAGATCACCTTCTCCGGATCTTTGATATTAAATTTTTGCACCAAAGTTTGTTCCCAATTCGCTCTCTCTGTTTCCGAAGAAAAGTACTCATCAAATTCACTCCCTCGAACTACCTCCAGTCCACCAAAATCATGGATTAGACTCCTCTGAACATTAATCTCTCTGATCAAATTGTCCGAAATCCGAGAATAAGAAACCGGTCGGAGCAATGAAGTAACCCGATTGTTACGATGTTTCCGGAGGTAGAGAGCAAGCAAACTCCCCGAACGAACTTTTTTGAACTGCTCTTCCACCAAAAAATCCTGATAGTAAATTCTCTCCCCGGGGCGCAAAACTTTTCTCAGAGGCACATGCTCCCCGACAAATTCTCTTTCAAAATCATGAATCACTCCATATTTCTCTGTCAAAACCGTTTCGAGCGTTCTTGATCTATCGGAATCGTTTTCAAAGTAAAACCACTTACGCCCGGCGAGAAATGCAACATGCGTTTGTGGCAAAGTATTTTTGAGGGACGCAACTTCGTTTTTGAAAAAAGAATACCGATACACAAATCCCAATACTCCGATCGGATGTTTTTCATTTTGGAGGACCGAATACAACTTTTGGAAATGTTTGATCCGATCTTCTTTTTTTCGGAGCCTGAGACCATAATTTCTTAGAAACTCTTTTTCAGGCAACTGCCACACGAGGTTGAGAAATTTTTGATTAGCGGTCTTCAGTTGAAGATCCCAGGCATTCCCATAAATTAGTTTTCCAAAACGTACAAAAAACATACGATTCACAAATCTGGCACACTCATTTGAGTAAGGATTAAGCAAAAATTCCGCCGCTCGATCTCGATAGGCAGAATATCTTTTTTCATCAGAAATGGGAATCTGCAGTGGAATTGTTGAAGCTTTCTCTCTTTTTTTAAACGCAACTGTTTTTACTGGTTTTATGCCAACATCTGAAGGCAAATCGACCTGGGTGGTCTGTACCTGAGTCGCAAAAGCCGTCGTGAGTAAAAATTCAAACATTCGAGTATTGTAGCATATTTTTCATATAACTGCAAAAGTTCTGTAAAGAAAATTTCTAAAAAGTGTAACGTTTCTGAGTATTGAACTTGCAAAAAAAATTCCGCATCGATCCAGAGAAATATGATCCTCCTTCGTTAATTTTAGAATTTCCATCCAAACTTCGGAAGGACAGGAGGATCTCCCATATATTTTAAGGGTTCAATCTTTAAAGCAGGATTTTATACTAAACCGCCTTTGAAATTCAGAATAATTGATATAAAATTTGGTTAG
>CAYFMH010000056.1:0-9632 GCA_964344165.1 uncultured Candidatus Peribacteria bacterium
TCGATCAAAATCCCCTACCACCACGAGGTGCGCATTGGCCGGAACATAATAGACCTGATAAAACGAGATCAAATCGGCCTCCGTAATCTGGTCGACCGATGATTCAGTCCCAGTGACCGGGTTACCATGGAGCTGCCCCCCTAGAAACAACCGCTCAAACTGAGTATAACTCCAGGCTGGAGCCCCCTCCCCCCCCGCTCTCAAAATTTCGTCCTTAATCACCTGCGCTTCACGGGTAAGCAAAATATCCGAAAAATCAGGAGACTGAGTAAATTGGCAAAAATGATCGCGAACCGAACCAAAAAACTCCGCCGCCACCCGCAAGTGATAGCCAGTAAATTCTTTTTCAGTAAAAGCATTCACTTCTCCTCCCACCGCTGCCACTTCATCAAAAATTAAATGGTCCGAATAAGAAAAAAGCAGGTGCTCTAAAAAATGAGCCACCCCATTTTTAGACTCATGGCGAGACCCCGCTCGGAAGTACAGTCCCATCGAAACTGTGTTTTTAGTCTCATCTGGGGCCAAAAGAACTTTTAGCCCGTTGGGAAGCGTATGGGATTCAAAATCGGGAAATAACATTGCCGGTCATTTATCGCCTTTTTTTATAAAAAAATCAACTCCCCGCTGGACGGAGCTTGTCTTGTTGGATGAAACTCTTTTCCTCTCGTGATGTTCCTGCGGTTATTTTTGGCAGATCCTCGGAAGGTTTTTCTTGCAAAAAGATAAAAAGAAGTATTAAATTAAACCGTTATTAATGATGGAGTTTATATGAAACTGGTGATCTACACGAAACATGCCAAAAAACAAATGAAAGCAAGAGGTATTAGCTCAAGAGAAGTAATCTTTTGCTTAGAAAAACCAGACAAAGTAGACCAAGAAGGAATAATTACAATCATAAAAAGAAAAAAAGACGGTTTCGTTTATATACTTATCACCACAAAAGAAGAAGACTCCATAAAAATTATCACCCTGTATAAATCATCTAAAATTAAAAAATATCTTTAATTTTTATACCATGCTAAAAACCACCTCAAAACCACGAATAACCGTTGATCCAGAAACAGGAATTTCTATAATAAAAGTTAGCAACAACCCAGTCGTAGAGAGTGATTCTCGTGGAAATTGTATTATTGATTTTGATGAAGATGAACAAGTATGCCGAATAGAAGTTCTCCCTTTTAATCTGTCGAGTTAATCCTCCCCTAAACGTAAATATACAGCGCCCCACCCTATTTTTTTTGCAAATAAATCAAAAACTCTTCGTTTCCCCCACCCCCTGCGATGGGAGATAGAATCACTTCATGCACTCTCAAATTGAGCCTAACCGCAGCTTCTTTTATTTTTGCGACTACTTCTTGTTTCCGATTCGGATCTTTTACTATGCCCTTCTTATCCAAGTTTCCCTTCCCTACTTCAAACTGCGGCTTTATCAGCGCCACAATAAGACCGTTTGGTTTCAAAAATTTTAATACTTCTGGCAATACCAACTCCAAAGAAATAAACGAAACATCAATACAACAAAAATCAGCTGGTTCTGATAAGAGCTCTGCCTTCGCCTCCCGAATATTTACACCTTCCAAATTTGTAACTCGAGGATCTTTTCTGATTTCTTCGGCTAATTGATTATGTCCCACATCCAGGGCATACACCTGACGAGCTCCTCGATGGAGGAGTACCTGGGTAAACCCGCCCGTCGAAGCCCCAATATCCAAACACACGAAACCCTCTGGATTAATGGCCCAATGGTCGAGTGCTTTTTCGAGCTTTAGCCCCCCACGAGAAACCCAAGGGATATCTCCTTCTTTTAGTTGTATTTCAACCCCAGTGCTTACTTTTTTACTGGCTTTATTGACCACTTCTCCCGCTACAAGAACACTTCCTTTTTCGATTAAAGATGCGGCCCTCTCACGAGATTTTACTAAACCTCGATCAACCAATAATTTATCGAGACGAACTTCACTTTTGGTGGAAACCATGCTCGTTTTATAATCCCATAAACACAAAAAGCAAATAATCTCTCCCCTAAACGTAAATATACGGCGCCCCAACTTACGCTTATTTTTCCAAATAACCCTCCACCTTCTTTGAAAAATCAAAAAAAAGCGGCACAAATTTTTTTATATCCTCATAAATCAGGTTGGCGGTGCTTTCGGCATAAGTGTGACTGGTGAGATTTCGGTTCTCGATCATCTTTAGCCACTGCACATCTTCTGCCAAAAATCCAAGCTGAAAACACTGACGAATAGACTCTCGAGGAGAAACCGTTTGAAATCCATATTCACGATTGATTTTTTGCATGAGTTTCCAGGCCAGTTCAAAGGTAAACTCAAAACGCTGAATCGTCCCATCTCGATAGATATCCTGAGAAGTCCCCAAATCCACTCCCTCCTGTAAGCGAGTAATAGCTTTTTGAAACTGCTGGAAGTGATATTTTATCTCGTCGGTCATGATTTAATTTAAAAAATAAGCATTTTTGAGCGCTAACTCTTGGAACTCTTCAGTCGTATATCGGAAGTCTACCAAATCAATTTTTTGAAGCAACGGAAGCGAATAAAGAAATTCTTTAAACGTTTGAAATTCCGCTTCAGAAATTCCTTTTGCAGTAAAAACTCCAATGTCTACATCACTAACAGAGGAGGCTTTTCCTCTTGCCCGAGATCCAAATAAAAACACAGACTTAGGTGGAAAATCATGCGCTTTTTCTTGAATTTGAGAGAGGATTTCTACCGGCAATTGCGCTTTCATAGCCTAATTGTGCAAAAAAACAAAAAATCTGTCAAAAAACAAACCTCCCTCAACTGATACAAACCGAAAAGTTTTTTTGGCAGAAACACCGCCGGACGGGGGACAATATTTTTATAAAAAACACCAGATTTTTAGTGAAGTTCGAGGCAAAACAAAAAACTCTTTAATTCTTCATTCTGAATTCTACATTCTACATTAATTGGTGATCCACTGCTGCAACCAGTCTACTAACCACCACGCCACGAAGGCCACCACCAGCCCCGCTACCGCATAAATCAGCGCGTTTTTGGCCTTTTCGGTCCCCTCCCCGCTCACGGCTCCGTAGAGATAATACCCACCGGCTACAAGGACAAACACTACCGCCACACTCGGCAATAACTTCAAAATCAACGTGATCCAATACACGATCTGTTTTGGAACATCGGAGAGGTTCACCGTACCGCACTTCATCCGGTGCCCGATACTCATTTCTCGAGTGTTTTGAAAACTCGTGTACGTACAATTAGCTCCTTCATTCCAAGGGATAATCCCTTTTGTATTATCTAGTGCTTCTGAAGGTTTTGCTGCTGGAGTGTCTGCCAAAGTCATCGGAACTCCACTTCCCAGCAATACTCCTGAAACCAAAACTGCCAAGAATATTTTTTTGAAACCAAACATAAGAATATTTTTCATCCTAAAAAAGTTTAAAAAATCCCGGATTGATCGTCTGGAGAATCAACGCCGTACAAAAAAGCAAAATCAAACTCAGAACCGCCTGGATAATCCGCTCTTTGGCCTGTCCCACCATATCCGGACTCGCCCCACCAAAAATAATCTGCCCTCCAGAAATCACCATGATCAGCACACAGATAATCCCAATCATCGCAGCTCCATAGAGATAGAGCAAATGCAGATAGTTGCTGATCAGCCCAAATCCCTGATTTCCTCTGACAGATTTATAACCCATAATCGGCTCCTGCAGTTCGATACAGTATTCCATACCTTCCGGTTTTTCCACGCCTTCTTTCGTTTTCCAGTTCTGTTTGTTATCAAAAGCATCCATATCACTACAGTGCTTTTTCATTTTTTCAAAAACTGCTCGATCAGCATCTTTTTTTGCCTTTATTCTTTCTTCATTTACGGCCCCCATTTCTTCAGCAAAAGAAACTTCTGGCGAAATCCCACCACACAAGCTGATAATAAACAAAAGACTGATTAATATTTTTTTCATGGTCCTAAAAAACTTTAAAAATTATCGCCACTACCAATTGCACGATGATGTAGGCCAAAAATCCCACTGCCAAACCAACCGCTGTGTAGATAAACATCTGCTTTCCTTTTGTCAGGAGATTTTCATCTCCATGAGAAATAACCATCATGATCCCCGCGATCACCAACAGCAGTACTCCGATCGTCCCCATGATACTCGCCAGTAGCTTGATGATACGATTGATGATATTTTTGGGGTCATTGAGATCTTTTGTCTGTGTGAGATTAAGCGAAGCTTCATTTCCAGTCTCGGTCTGTACATTCCACGTATCAAATTGATAGTTTGTCCCCTCAGTAAAAAGCTGCATTGTGAGGATATAATTCTCCGTTTTGATGGCTTCTTCGACCTTGGCTTCAGCGGCTTTGACCGCAAGTTTGGCCTCTGCAACTTTATTTTTTGCCTCCCTATATTTTTTACATGGATCCCCTTCTGGATTTCTTTCACAGACTTCTGCTTTTTGCTTTTTTAACTCTGATTCTGCTTTTTTCAAATTTACTCTTTCTTTTTCCAACTCTCCCTCTGCTTTCAATCTCTTATTTTTGGCATCTTCTCTTTTTTGATCGATTGTTTTATCGGATTGCAAGATCTTATCTCCCTCGGCTTTAGCCTGCTGACGATCCGCGGTGATAGCATCACGCTCCGCCTGATCCACAGCCGCTTGAGCTTTTTTTACTGCTTGGATTTGCTGATTATATTCTGCATTGAGACCGGTTTTATTCACTTCACTTTCTTTTATTTTATCTTCTTCCGTCTTTATTTCATCTTTTTCGTTGCTATTAAGTTCTCTCCCTTTTGCTCCCTCTTGTATTCTCTTTATTTTATCTTTAGCACTTTTTATTTCGTTATTTTCTTTCTCGATCTTTTTGGTGTAACCATCCTCTACATCCAAAACCGCTTTTTCTTTGATCTTACCAAAAATATCCATACCTCCTCCCAATCCACCACCCCCAGACGCCTTGGCTTTTAGATCAGCTACTTTATTTTTTATCATATCGGGATTGTCCAGCACTCCAGATTGTTTCAGTTCAGAGAGAGCAGCCATATCTCCCCCCTTGGCCGCTTTTACTTTGTCCTCCAGATCTACCAGGTAGACCGCTGCTCCATTGGCCGGATCAGCTTTAAAAGAATTTAACGCATTCATTTTGCCCGCTAGTTCTGCATCTTTTAATTTTAGATCCCCTACTGTAGCCGTGATTTTCTCCATTTGGAGTGATCCGGGCTTGATCCCTTCGAGCGCAGCAGGAGTAGCGCTCTTCAATGCACCCTGAAACCGAGAAATATCTCCCGGAAAGTTTTTCATCGCATCGATCTGAGTCATCTGCTTGAGGTCGAGCCCCTTACTAAAATCCCCCAGCACGGTACTCGGATCCATCCCTCCCAGATCTACCCCTGAGAGCATCCCTTTTACTTGGCTCTCCATATCCGCTCCCCCCAATAACCCACCGGCATCTGGCAGAGATGGCAGAGATGGGGCAGAAGGCAGATCTATCCCAAACGCCCAGGCATTTTGGAAACAAAAAACTGAAATCAAGAGTCCACACAAGAATTTTTTCATGATTTTTTAGCTATTTTTTTAAAAGCCTAAAAACTAAGAACTAAAAACTAACAACTGACTTTTAAATCCCTTTATTTTAGCAGAAAAAAGACAAAAAAACAAGAGGAAACACTGATTTTTTTATAAACTCTTTTCCTCTCGGGATGATTCTCCTTGCTCTATGGAAAATCCTCGGAAGGTTTTTCCCTTATTTAAGGGAAAAACCAGCGAAGAGATGATGTACTAAATAAAACCAACTTCCAGAGCCGGAAAAGAGTTAAAAAATCACCGGACTCCTCTCGCGAGCAGTCCGGCCTCAAGTCCATATTCATCATCCGGCGGTGGTATCTAAGAGAAAAGCTGCTCTAACCATCCCCATAGATCCACCTGGGTCGCAAGAACGATAAACACCAACACTATGGCAATCGCTGCGCTACTGAACATCAATATGCGGTTTTTCACGTTAGCTTGCGATTGAGAGGCAGTGATTTCCCTGCGCCCTTTTTTCGTTGAATAGAATCTTCTTCCCATCCAGTTCTCCCTCTACCAGAAATGATGAACTGGTGAGGTTTTATCCCGAATGAGAAAAAAATCAAATGAAAGTTTGATGATTTTTATTGAATAAAATTTTTGATCAATGGTTATTCAGTTTCCTCTTTCCCATCTTCTTGTTCCATTACTCCTCGACAAAGATTTTTTGCCGCTTCATCATAATTTTCTCCATTTTCACCAATTGTGATTCCCATTTCACATCGAGTTCCAAGATGACAATCAAACATTAATCCATTTCGACATTCACCACTTCGATGATCCTCTCCCGACGAAGTAAATCTATAAAAGCCATCTATCCACTCTTCTTCTGCATGAACTGCACTAGCTCCTGCCAAAACCAACATCACTGCCACAGAAACCGGTCCCACGAAATTCCGAATATTCAAACGAGGTCGTTCACGATTTTTTCGTTTATCTAGTGGTCGAGGGACTTTTAATTTTTCCATCGCAAAAACAAGTAAACATTAAACAGAAAAAGTCAAACCAAGGACGTATAAATTATAGAAAAACTTGCTTCTTGCTACTTTCTTCTAGCTTCTAAATTTACTCCCGAAACCCTGGCGGCGGCACATTTTGGATCCGACTATCCGGCCGAATTACAAACGAATGTTTGTTTGGATCACACGCTCCATTGGTCACCACACAGGATCCCTCATTGGATGGATTCCCTTCTTCATCCGTCTGTGGATAATATCGTCGGATGAAGTGAAGATCGTATTTTTGGGCCTCAGCTCGATCGTTTTCTGGTCCCCAAGGATTGATAAGTGGTTCCAGCATTCCCCCACCCAGCGTGTTCTGGGTCAATAGAGTTCCTTCTAATAACAACTGGTTCCCCAGGATATCTTTGTCCTCTCGGTCCAAAAGATCTATCATCTTCGGATTGACATTATTGACAGTGGAAGTCAGAGCCCCATCTGCGAAGTACGTTCCCACAAAATTCTTTACCTCCGTATAGACAAAAATGTTTCCTATTTGCGGCTTGGCCCCCGCTCGTGAATTGATCAAAACCACTCCCAGCGAATCATCCGCCGTCGCATAACGCATATCTCCTGCAATCAACAAATTCCCATTTTCGATTACAATCGTATGGCGTCCATCGTTGATCACTCGAGGAGCACTTGGAGTTCCTCCAGCCCCAAGTCGAACCATCCCGTTTTTGAAGTACGTCACCTCTCCATCGACAAAAGCCGTCACATCGAAGTCCCTCGTAGAACTAGAATCATTGGCAAGACTCGCCCGAGTCTGTACATAAGCATTTCTTGTGATGGCTTCCCGTACATCTTTTGCCCTTACATTTCCCATTCTCAGGACCCGCATATCATCTATCCCACCTCCCTCCTGGTAAGTGTAATTCTCATCTTGGGTCAAAATTTGCCCCTCAATATCCGCCCCCAGCATAATTCCAGAGATATCGGTATTATCGGCTCCAATCGCTCCCTCCATCTGAGCCAAATCAAAAAGAGGCTCTCCCCCCACATTGTTTCCCAGATTTCCTCCAGGAAAAACG
Organism: uncultured Candidatus Peribacteria bacterium; assembly: GCA_964344165.1. Classification (GTDB taxonomy): domain Bacteria; phylum Patescibacteriota; class Gracilibacteria; order UBA4473; family UBA4473; genus CAYFMH01. The sequence goes on from CAYFMH010000056.1 coordinate 7,588, forward strand.
ACCGTCCGAGTACTCGAATCATCATCGGTCATATCATATTGAATTTTGGAGGTAAAAGCGACACTGATATTGGAGATCGCTCCTCCAGAAGCCTGCAAATGAGTTTCAACTGAATTTTCTCTCACATTTGTCCCTCCGGTATAATCTGTTGGATAACCACCTTCCTGATCCAAATCTTCATCGACAAAAGTCGTCCCATCCGGCACAATTCCACTCAAAAACACCCGGAAGGCCACTGGAAGGATTTTTTCACTCTGGCTAGTAATATACTCATATACTTCTACAGCCTCTCCCATGAGAAACTGAAGCGGATTAGTGGGTTCGGCGTTTCCCGGTTTGTCACTGAGAAAAAGCTTGGGCCAGGGGTCAAACTGAACCAGCGGAGACTCAGGCGAAGCACTCTCATCAAAAATCAAAGTCGAAAAATCTCCTTCGACCAAATCTCCACGTCCATCGACGTTTTGCACTTGGACCTGAATGGGAATATTCTTCCCGGCTGGTTTAAGGAGAAAAGAATTGGGCCTCCCCCCAGTGATCACCTGAGCCGAAGGCACGATCGCGCGAGTGGAAAACTCCACCTCCCCATCCACATCGGTCTGAAAATCAAACTGGTGCCTATTACTGTCAAAATACGGTCCGGCACTCTGAGCAGCAGGAATATCTGTAAATCGAATTCCACTTCGGAAGGCCGCATTTTCATCCACCGTCACGTCATAAAGATTCGTCGCCCCCGCCGTCACATCTTGATTGGGCACTTCGACTTTTCCCGGCCGATTTGGGATCACATTGGCAAACGCAGAAGATACAAAGAGTGCTCCTGTGAGAAAGCAAGTTATAGTTTGGAAAGTTCTTTTTCTAAGGGCCATAATTTTTAATTTTATAATTTTTAATTTTTGAAATAATTTTCTAAATCCTAATTTTTAAGTTTCATTCCTTCGTTTTTACCTTGCCCGCTCCGTCTCGAGTACTCGGGACTACGCAGGCTGGATAATCTTTAAGTTTTGAGCTTTCCATAATTCATAATTCTACATTCATAATTCTGCCTTTTTATTAATCATCCAAACACACTCCCGGATCAAACTCATCCTGAAAAAACCGACAATCAACTCCCGGCGGCAAAGCATCTCCCATAATAATATTTCCAAACCGGTCACGAATTGTCAGTCGAAAATTACACTTATCGATATTATCCGCCATGAGGTTTTGTTCTTCTTGGCAGCTTCCACCGCCTGAATCTACCGAACTCCCTGTGACCACAAGAGAAGAGTTTCCCTGGTCGGCATTTCCTGGAACAATCTGAACAAAAAGGTCTCCCGAACTCGCCATCCGACCAGCTTTGTCATAGAGGACGATTTCCATTTCATACATCCCCGCCTGGGTCATAGACCGGAGTGATTCCCCGGTAAATTGATGATTCACATCAAACTCAAAACTCGTCGTCCCCTCGGCCGGTTCTTCGGTCCAGTAGATACGTTCTTCTTTGTAGTCACTGAGTCGTCGGAACCGGATATAACTCCGATCGATCGAAGCATCGATAAAGTTGAGTCCAGAAACGCCGGAGGTATTCGTCCCATTTGTCGTACTTGGGTCATCGCTCGCTCCAAATCGAAGTTTAACTTCTCCATCAGTAGCCCGATAGGTCACCGCATCGTTAATATCTCCGATAGAATTAAATGGTTCTGGACCAAAAAGCCCCTCTAGATGCTCGATAGAAATACTACTAAACGGAGGCACCACCCCTCCAGAATCATTTAAAAATACTGGATCCAAATAATCAATCTGTGCCGCTGGCATACCCGAACAGGCCACGTCCTCAAATCCACCATATGGATAAGAAGCCGTTGCTGATCCCGTGGCTCCATTGTCTACCAAAATTTCTGGATCCTTGATAATTGTACAAGGCTCCTCAACCGGCAACCAAGCCGAACCATCTCCGACGATGTCTTCTTCTATTGCACAAGTTGGTCGATAATCAATAGTAGATGTCTTCCACTCTCCATTAAGTCCTTGGCTCTGGATGTCTGGATAACAGGCCAATCGGAATT
>CAYFMH010000056.1:9642-11204 GCA_964344165.1 uncultured Candidatus Peribacteria bacterium
GAATTCATCTCTCGGCAAAATACTAAAATCTAGCCAGTCAGTCTCCAGAGAAGCTCCCTGCGATCCACTAGAAGCTCCACTCGTGTGAAGCAACAGGACCACCTTGTCATCACCAGTAATATAATTATTTACATCTTCTGTTACTTCTACGTTTTCTGGAGTAGATGGCATACTGCTGCTGGTCGTTGTGAAGAGTTCTTCCCAGGCCCCATTTACTTGGTTCCAGAGCTTGGCTATAACTCCATCCCCCTCCTGAGCTGATCCAGCGGTCAGTGCCTGAAAGGCCAACTTGTGAATCCAACGAATATTGGACCCATCCAATTGGTAGAGTTGTGCCGCATAACGCGGAATCGCTCCGTAGTTGAAGGTGATGTTGTCGACCTGGGGAGAAACCATAGCAGAACTTTCTTCTGCCCCCCCCCCAGAAAACGCCTGAAATCCCGATGGGATAGCATACGCAAAAGAACTATCCCCAAAGTTCGCCGTCGCAGCACTAGTCCCACCAATATTATCCGTAGACACCGCCGGATAGAGTGTCCCACCCAGTCCACTGAAGGCTGGAGTGCTTCCAGAAGCCGGATTACCTCCCTCCAGCCACGTTCCGTTGCGATGGAACCAAGCTTGTCCACTGTCCATATCTAGAGCTACTCCGATCGTATCTCCGGCAGACCAGGCTTCTCCCCATGGATCTACGGAGATATTATCTCCAGCATTACTGAGGACCGGATTTCCCGTAGAGTTGTTTCTTCCTCGATAGGCCCAGAGTCCATTTTCTAGTGATGCTGCAAATTCTGCCTCATTGGTCACCCCGACCCTCTGCCAAGTTCCCTGATCAATGTTGATCTCCCAATACCACTTGCCACTGCTGACACTTCTCGTTGCCCGGGTGATCGAACTTGTCCCAGGTGCAGAGAGAGTCATATTTCCATTGGATAATGTGACGGTTCCACGGGTGGCAGTGTCCCAGGTAACCGGAGTACCTCCTGCTCCCGCTACAGAATATTCTTTTGTTTGTCCCAAGCTCCATGTTTCTCCTGTTGCAGAACCAAGGACAGCCTCTTCTCCAGAAAAACTCCCCGTATTGGAACCAAGAAGTGAAAAATCTCTTGGCGTTCGGCTTGTACTTGTCGAGGCGGAAGGGATGGTTATTTTGAAACTTGTAGGAGAAATAGCATTACCACTTCCTAAATCAATTTGTATCCATTCCGGATAAGATTGAGATTCTTGTGGATACCACCAATTCCCATCAGCTGCTCCTACCCCATCAAAAGCTTTCCAGGCAGCACTTGAAGAGCCTTGAAAACTAGAAGCAGAAGCCACCAGTGGAGATGGTGAGGAATCTCCCGTCATGTTTGATGTTGGGTAGGCCGTAGTATCCACCATAATTTCTAGTTCCCCCAGCGTAATCGCTTGTCCATTACTCGCATCTACTCGAAGACGAAAGTATCGATAGGGCCCTCCAACCGCCTCTGCTCCCTGCAATCCCACCGCCACATCCATTGTCCCCGCCACAAACCCACCAGCCTCACTCCAATTGGCACTAGAGAGGCCCTCCAGTGTCG
>CAYFMH010000057.1:0-11146 GCA_964344165.1 uncultured Candidatus Peribacteria bacterium
CCCCCCGCACTTGCGTCAGTAGCTGGAGCTTCTAAAGGATTATCAGCTGGAGTAGTAGCATCTTCTGCCGGGGCAGCTTCAAGAGGATTTACTTCAAGAGCAGCATCAGCTCCTGGTTCATCAACGGTCGGAGCAGCAGAAAAAGGATCATTCCCCCCTGCACTTGTGTCAGTAGCCGGAGCTTCTAAAGGATTATTAGCTGGAGCAGCAACATCTTCTGCCTGTTCATCAGCCGCTGGGGCGGCATCATTTTCTGTTGCCTCTTCAGGAGTTTCATCTCCACTTTCTTCTATTTGTGGAGCAGTTGCTTCTCCATCCACCGATTCTACTTCGATTTCTGGAGCGAGAGATCCCTCATCAGCAGGGGGATTAGCGGCGTCATCGCCAGTAGTAGTTGTCGCAGATGGATCAGCGGTTTGATCCGCATTAGGATCTTGCGCAGAGTCATCTTTGTTGCCGAGGCCGAAATTGAAATTTACCATTTTAAAAAGCTTAAAAAAATTTTGACTTTTTTTTGCAAATCCCAATACTATACAGGATTTTTTTTGAAAAATCAAGTTTTTTTACCGTTTTTTTTGTGAAAAATATAACTAATTGCGTTTCAGATCTTTTTAAAAAAGCCAGAAGCGCGTTTTCTCAAGTGCAGACGCTGGAGGACCTCGAACGTTTTTCGGATGAATTTTTGGAGAAGAAAAGTGAAATAAACGTTATCTCGAAAGGCCTAAAAGAACTTGATGACGCTCAAAAAAAAGAAGTAGGAATGGAAATACAAAAGTTTCGGCAGTACTTCACCGAGGCTTTTTCTCAAAAAAAAGATGAACTGGAGACCGAGGCCCTCAATGCAAAACTTAAATCAGACTGGATTGATGTGACCAAGGGGACCCCCACCAAAAACGGAGCCTGGCATCCGGTGTCTCAGGTGCAGTATGAGGTGGAGTCTATTTTTCAATCAATGGGATTTGAAATTGCGAGTGGGCCTGAGGTGGAGACCGAGTGGCACAATTTCGATGCACTCAATATCCCAGATACGCATCCGGCCCGAGATATGCAGGATACTTTTTGGATTTCCAAGGATTCAGCAGATCCTCACAAAAATTACGTACTTCGGACCCAGACTTCAGATGTCCAAATCCGAAAGATGTGTGAAAAAGGCGCGCCGATCCGTCTGATTGCCCCGGGAAGGGTTTTTCGAAATGAAGCAGTGGATGCGAGTCATGATGCGGTGTTTTATCAAGTAGAGGGGCTATTAGTAGACGAAAATATTTCCCTTTCTCATCTAAAGGGGGTGATTAAGACTTTTTTGACTAAATTATTTGAAAGAGAGGTAAAAGTTCGACTTCGGCCTGGATATTTTCCTTTTGTGGAGCCGGGGTTGGAGGTGGACTTCTCTTGTGCACTATGTGGAGGAGAAGGATGCCGGACTTGTAAGCAGACCGGGTGGATTGAGTTTATGGGAGCGGGGATGGTGCATCCCAATGTGCTCAAAAATTGTGGGATTGATGCGAAGAAGTATTCTGGTTTTGCTTTTGGGTTTGGGTTGACTCGATTGGTTATGATGAAGTATGAAATCGATGACATCCGATTACTCTTTTCGCAAAAAAAAGAATTTTTAAACCAATTTTAATTAATAAAAAATGAGTAAATTTCAAAAACGTATCAACGAGTTTCCGAAGAAGATTCAAGCGCTGATCCAAAAAGGACGGGAACAAAAGTTCATCACGGAGCAAGAACTTATGAAGGTAGTGCCGGATGTGGAAGAAAATATTGTGATCCTCGATAATCTGTATGAACTTCTTTTTGATCTAGGAGTAAACGTGATAGACGTCAAAGAAGAAAAAATTTGGAAAGAATCCCTCAAAAAAGACAAAGATGCCCAGGTGATCGTGCAATCAGAGGATGCGGCAGAACCAGCTAAAAAAGAGGAAGGAGAAGAAGATGAGGAAGAAGAGCCTGAAGAGGAGGATGCCCCGCGAGTAGATCTGTCTGAGATTTCCAACGATTCGGTGCGGATGTACCTAAATGAGATTGGGAGAGTACCTCTTCTCACCGCCCAAGAGGAAGTCGATCTGGCCAAAAGAATCGAAAAAGGAGATTTGGCGGCTAAACAGAAACTTGCCGAATCCAATCTTCGGCTCGTGGTTTCCATCGCGAAGCGGTACATCGGACGAGGGTTGCCGTTTCTTGATCTCATGCAGGAGGGAAACTTTGGTTTGCTCCGAGCGGTGGAGAAGTTTGACTACCGAAAAGGATTTAAATTTTCGACCTATGCCACGTGGTGGATTCGTCAGGCGATCACACGAGCAATCGCAGATCAGGCACGAACCATCCGGATCCCGGTCCACATGGTGGAGACGATTAATAAACTAACTCACGCCCAAAGGAGACTTTTGCAGGAGTTGGGACGTGAGCCACTCCCCGAGGAGTTAGCCGCGGAGATGGATATGGATGTAAAGAAGGTGAATCACATCCTCAAAATTTCTCAAGACATTGTCTCTCTTGAGTCGCCCGTGGGGACTGAAGAGGACTCCAAGTTGGGAGACTTCATCGAAGACGAGTCAGCGGTATCGCCATTTGATTCGGCGCATCGGACTCTGATCAAAGAAAACATCACCGATCTCCTTCAATATCTCTCTGCTCGAGAGCAAAGGATTATCAAAATGCGATTTGGGCTCGAAGATGGAGTGACACATACACTTGAAGAGGTGGGACGAGAATTTAATGTTACACGGGAGCGGATCCGGCAGATTGAGAGTAAGGTGCTCGAAAAGATGAGAGATCATCCGATGTCGGTCAAGATCACTTAGTAGTTTTCATTGGGTTTTGTGTGAATTATGAATTTAGAATTGAGAATTATGAATAAATTAGGAAAAGTTTTTTCCTAATTTGTGATTCATGATTCATAATTCAAGGTCTTAAACTTTTCATTTCTGTTTGCGACAGTACTCGCCATTTGCCAGCGGGTAATTCTCCGAGCTTAATCTTCTCAACCCGGATACGGATGAGATCTCTGACCTGCCATCCGAAGAACTCACACATTTTTCGGATCTGCCGATTCCGTCCTTCTGTGAGGACAATTCGGAAGCTTTTTGGTTTGAGGAGCTCGGTTTCGCATTTTTTGGTCGTTTTTCCGTTGATTTGTATGCCAGATTCCATCTTTTTCAGCGCTTTCGGATCAATTTCTTTGTTTACTGTGACGAGGTATTCTTTCTTGTGTTTGTAGCGAGGATGCATCAGTTTATTAGCCAGATCACCATCGTTAGTGAGCAGAAGGAGTCCTCGAGAAGCGGTGTCTAGTCGACCGATAGGAAAAACTCGAACTTCTCCAAAATCAACATCGGCTAGTGTCTTTTGATCTTTTATTTTTGCAAGTGTGCACTCGATGCCTTCCGGTTTATGGTAGGCAAGGATGAGTTTTTTTGGTTTTTTAAAAGTGATCAACTTTCCATTGATCTTAATTGTGTCTTCATGAGAAGCTCGATCTCCCAGGGTGGCGAGTTGGCCATTGATGGTGATCTTCTTTTTTCGGATGAGATCTTCTGCTTCACGACGGGAACTCAGGCCATGAGAGGCAAGGAGTTTTTGGAGACGAATGGGGGCTGAGGAGGACATAAAAATGGAAATTTTTAATTTTTAAGCACAAATTTTTAAATAAATCTTAATTTTTAATGTTTAAAAATTAGAATTTTAAAATTATTTATAAAATTAAAAATTACAAAATTAAAAATTTGTGAAAGCGTTTTTTTGAACTTCTTTAGATTGTTCGTCGAGAAGCAGCAATCAAGAAAAGTCCGACAAAAGCAGCAAAAAGGAGTACAACGATGGATCCTCCTGGACCACTGTCAATAAGATTTGTAGAAAAACTAAGGACAGCTCCTCCCGAAGAGTTTCCGGAAGTATCAGTTGTGACAATCCTTATTTGATAGTTTTGATTAATTTCTACATCTAACTCGATATCACTTGTATATTTTCCAAGTGATAATCCACTATCCCATTGACCAAGTCCTTTTCTGACAAAAAGGATTTGATCGGAGATATCGTTTTCAAGGTCGAGCGCTCCCTGCCAGGAGAGAAGGACTTTTTTTTGGGATGAAAGTTGGCTGGCATCAACTTTGAGTTGGGTAGCGTCTAGTGGGGGATTAGTGTCTTGTGGTGGAGCGACTTCATGGGGTTGTTCTGAGACCCAATAGTCAGAATCTACAGGATTTTCTTCTTCTGTTGGCTCCGGAATAGGAGGCTCTGGGGTAGGTTCTGGTTCAATTATTGGTTCTGGAGCGGGTGGTTCTGGTTTTGGTGGTTCAAAAAACTGAGCCGTGAATTCAGCGGTGTCAGTGATCCCAGATCGGACTGGCTGACCATTGAGATCTTCAACCAGAGAACTGGCTGTGACCGTATAAACTTTTCCAATATCAAGTGCCGATTCGGTAAAAGTAAGGGTAACCATTTCTCCATTGGCCACAGAACTAATGATTGCTACCTCTCGGCCGGTATCTTTTTGTTCAAAAATAAAGGAAGCATTCCCCCCTTTGAGCTGCACTGGTTTTGACATGGTGATGAGTATCTCAGTATTTGAGACTTGTTCAGCTGAAACAATAGCAGGGCTATCGGTAGTTTCTGGTTCTGGGGTTGATTCTGGTTCTGCGACAGGAGCTTCTGTTTGATTAGCAGCAAGTGGAGTAGCTGATACTTCTGCTGAATAAGTTTCAGATTCATTTTCTTCATCATCGAGAGCGGTCAGTGCAAAAAAGTATTGTACTCTTGATCGTAAACCTTCAACGGTATAGGAAGTTTGATCTGGAACTGTAATTTCATCAGCATAAGAATCATCTTCTGTTTGGACCGATTCAGTTCCATAATAAATTTTGTACCCGACAACAACCCCGTCTTCGTCTGAGGCTTCGTCCCAGGAGAGTGTGATTTTATTCTCTTCGGGAGTCGCTTTTACATTGTTAACTTCCCCCGGGGCAATCATGGCTTGAGCAAAAGCCATGCTGCTTAATAAGGAACTAAGAAGGAGGGTCGAAAGGAGTTTGATTTTTATTTTCATGGTAAAATAGTTATCTTTGGGTATTTTAAAGGGAGGGGGAATTGTTTTGCAAGTTTTTTGGTGAAATTTTTAATTTTTAAGCACAAATTTTTAAATAAATCTTAATTTCTAATGTTTAAATTTTGTTTACATGAAGCTGTTTTTTGTTTTTTTGGGATTTAAAAAATTATTTATAAAATTAAAAATTAAAAATTAAAAAATTTTCAGAATGTTTTTTGTTTTCAAAGATCCGTTGACAAGGGGAGGAATATTTTTACAATTCGCGCGAATTGTCTTTTAAAACTATTTTTTATTCATGCAAAAATCTTATGAAAGTGTCGCGGCAATTGCTGGAACCATCTTGATCGTAGAGGAGGTTGAAGGCGTAAAATATGAAGAATTGGTGGAAGTTCAGACTCCTACTGGACAAAAAGGACTTGGAAAAGTGCTAGAAGTCAATGGAGACAAAGCGATGGTACAAATGTTTGAGTCTACTCAAGGATTTGCAACCAAAGGACTAAAAGCAAAATTCCTTGGGAAAGTGGCAACGCTCGGAGTGAGTCCAGACATGTTGGGACGAGTTTTTTCTGGGGCGGGGAAGCCGATTGACAACGGACCAGAAATTTTACCAGAAAAACAAGTAAACATCGCGGGAGCCCCGATCAATCCGTACTCTCGGCTGTTTCCATCTGACTTTATCCAGACCGGAGTGTCTACGATCGATGTGATGAATACGCTTGTGCGAGGGCAGAAGCTGCCGGTGTTTTCTGGATCAGGGCTGCCTCATGCGGAGCTTGCGACTCAGATTGCCCGTCAGGCAAAAGTGAATGATGGATCAGACTTTTCTGTGGTTTTTGGAGCTATGGGAGTGACGTTTGAAGAAGCGATGTTTTTCCAACGAGAATTTGAAAAAACTGGAGCGATCGAGAAGGCGGCGCTCTTTATCAATACGGCGGCTGATCCCGTGATCGAGCGGATTGCAGTGCCACGAATGGCGTTGACTTTGGCTGAATACTTAGCGTTTGAAAAAGATATGCACGTGCTTGTGATTTTGACCGACATGACAAACTACGCCGAGGCTCTTCGGGAGATTTCTGCGGCTCGAAAAGAGGTGCCAGGACGACGAGGATATCCGGGGTATCTGTATACCGATCTTTCAACTATTTATGAACGAGCGGGACGGATCAAAGGTGGAAAAGGATCAGTGACTCAGATGCCAATTCTTTCCATGCCAGAAGACGATATCACGCATCCGATTCCGGATTTGACCGGATATATTACCGAGGGGCAGTTTGTACTCGACCGAGGACTACACCAAAAACAAGTAGCGCCTCCCGTGGATGTGCTTAAATCTCTCTCTCGTCTTGCCGGAGCGGGGATGGGAGAAGGAAAAACTCGAGAAGACCACTCCAAACTCAAAGATCAGCTTTTTGCGTGTTATGCGCGGGGGAAGGATGTTCGAGAGCTAGCGGTAGTGTTGGGAGAAAGTTCTCTTTCTGACATTGATAAAATTTATCTTAAATTTGCCGATGTATTTGAAAAAGAGTTTGTGGGACAAGGGTTTCAGACCGATCGAGATATCATAGAATCTCTAGAGCTTGGTTGGGAGCTACTCCGACCATTCCCAGTGTCTGAGCTCAAACGAATCAACCAGAAGACGATTGAAGCGTATCATCCGGATAAAAAAAAGGGGTAAGTATCAAGTATTAAGTAGCAAGGGAAAAAATGAAAAAATAAAAATATAAATAAAAATAAAAATCTTTAAAAGGGGGATTATTTTTTAATTTTTATTATGATGGCAGAAGCAGAAATAGATACTTTAGAACCACCAGAAGAAACAAGTGAAGAACCTTCTGTAGAAGAACAGGCAACATTAATAACCGAAAGGCTTCAAAATCTTATTAAAGAAAGGAAAGCAACTTATGAAAGTTTGTTGCCAATTTTAGAAAGTGATCCAAAACTTCTTTTGGCGATCCGTGCTTCCTGTTTAGCAAGAGGAGGAAGATTATTTTTAGATGTTTCTGAAGAACATCTTCTTGTACTTTTAAATATAATTCATCAACGATCAGAAGTTTTTGATCAGTTGCGAACACTTTCTTTAGATAAGTATAACACGGGGAAATCAATTACAGAAGGGACTGTTTTTGGCGGACTTTTTTCTCCCTTTCTTCTTACGGGTACGGAAAGGCAAGAGAGAGGTGGTGTTGTTCTTGATATTGAAGGAGAGTCGAAGGCTTTTTTTAAGTACAGTATTGATGAGTTATGGAGAGAAGCCGCTTTTAGTTATTTGTCAGAAGCAGAAAAAGAAAAACTTAGTCGTATGGCACAAAGAATAGATGAGATTTGTAATAGAACAGAATTAGTAGAGGAAAACCAAAAAGGGAAAGGGAAGAGAGGGATTTTGGAACGTTTGGGTATAGATATAGGTAAGAAAGAAGACAAAAAACAATTTGATATTTCTAAAAGAAGAAAAGCATTAGAAAGAAGGAAAAATAGAGAAGCAATGAAAGCGGTTGAGCTTGCAGCAGAAGAGTGATTTATTAGATAAATTAAAGGGGGAATTTTTTAATTTTTATTATGATGTCCAATTCAGAATGGAAATCGTTGAAGCCGATAGATGAATCTCTCTTAGAAGAGATTGATTTTGAGACAATGCCGGATCCTAGGTTTGGAGAATATGTGACGAGGTGTTTGGTGGGGAGTTTTTTGAAAATAGACAAAAAGAAAGGCCAGGAACAATTAGAGGAGATGAAGGGTCAAAAAGCTAGTTTTCAAAGAGTTATCATTGGAAAAATGTGTGGTGAATATGATGTGTCTTTTGTTACACAAGAAGGAGGTCTGCCTTATTTTGCTAATATCGATGAAACTGGAAAACAGGTAGTAGAGGCCGTTTTTACTGCGCTTGATAGATACATAGAGCAAGCGGTATAAAATCTTTGAAAAAGTTTATTTTTAAGGTAATAGTGGAGCCATCTATGACTTCCCTCCAAAAAATCTCAGAATCTAATCTCCCGACAGAGTTCGGGGATTTTCGATTATTGGTTTATCAGGCTGATGAGAAGGAGCCGGTGGTTTTGGTTTTTGGAGATATTACAAATCAGGATTCTGTTTTGGCCCGAGTGCATTCAGAATGTCTGACGGGGGAGGTTTTTCACAGTGTACGGTGTGATTGTAATGCGCAAAAAGACCAGGCCATGGCAGCAATTTCAAAAGCTAGAGCAGGAGTTTTTATCTACTTGCGCCAGGAAGGACGAGGGATAGGCTTGGGAAACAAAGTAAAGGCGTATGACTTACAAGACCGGGGAGCGGATACGGTGGAGGCCAATGAGCAGTTGGATTTGCCGGTGGATAATCGAGATTATTCAGTGGCAGCGGAAATTTTGAAGGATTTAGGAGTAAAAAAGATGAGATTGCTCACGAATAATCCGAAGAAGGTGACAAATTTAGAAGAAAATGGGATTGAGGTGGTAGAAAGAGTTGGTTTGGAGATTCCTGCGACAAAGGAGAATGAAGGTTATTTGAAAGCAAAAAAAGAAAAACTTGGACATTTTTTGGGGGAGAAAAATAAATAATTTTTATACCCCCTCTAGCTCCCCCTGCTAGGGGGAGAAATTCCTTGTGTTAGTTCATAAATGGAAAAAGACAAATACTGGATGCAGCGAGCTATTGATCTAGCTCATCAGGCTCATAATCCCAGTCCAAACCCTCGGGTGGGATGTGTGATTGTGCGAGATGGAGTAGAGCTGGCGTCTGGATTTCATCAGCGAGCGGGATCTGATCATGCGGAGGTGGATGCACTGCGGAAGCTTAATTTTCAGGCAGATGGAGCAACACTTTTTGTAACTCTGGAGCCCTGCCGTCATCAGGGGAAGACCCCGCCCTGCACCGAAGCAATTTCAAAGTCAGGGATTGCGCGGGTGGTGTATGGGATGGGAGATCCCAATTTTGTAGCGGGAGGAGGAGGTGATTTTTTATTCACTCAGGGAGTCGAAGTTGTGTGTGGGATTTGTGAGACAGATTGCCGACAGATCAATCAGCACTGGTTGAAATCTTTGGTTTCTGATCTCCCCTATGTGACTTTGAAACTTGCTTTGACCACAGATGGAGCAACGGTGATCCCGGGACAGAAGTGGATCACGGGAGAAAAAAGTCGAGCCGAAGTGCAGTGTATCCGGGCGCGGCATGACGCGATTTTGGTAGGGGTAAATACGGTAATGGCAGATAATCCTCAGCTGACGGTAAGAGATTTTTCGGTAGACCGGCAACCGGTTCGGGTGATTCTAGATCCGAATGGTAAAATTCTTGCCAAAAGTAATGTTTTGGCCCTTCCTGGAGAAATAATTGTTGTGACCAAAAATCCTCTAAAAATTCCAAATAACAAATCGCAAATAACAAACTTAATGGTATCAGAATTTGATTTAGTGGGAATCTTGAAAGCGCTGAAAAAGCGAGGGATTCAGAGTGTGATGGTGGAGGGGGGGCGGATCACGGCGGAGGGATTTTTGGCAGCGGGTTTGGTGGATCGGTGTGAGTTTTTTTATGCGAATGAATTTCAGAAGCTAATGTTGTGGGGAAAAGAAATTGAATTGTCGGATATCCGAAAAAAGCAGTTTGGAGCCGATGCTTTGGTGATTAGTCAGATGAAGAATTATTAGTCTTTTTTTGTTTTTTTCTCTTATTTGTGTTAAAATGGGGTGAAATAATTTTTAATTTTATGGTTGAAAATTGTCAGGAAAAAGCATCAGAAGGGATCTTCTATGAAGGAAAATATCCCGATATGGTTGAGTTTGAGAAACCTTGGGAGTCTTGTGTTCAGGTTAATCAGCGTTTTGGAGCAATTTCAATGGATGGGAGGGCTTTGCAAAGTGAGGGGTTTTCAAAATGTTATGCTTTAATTTTAAGAAGTGTTAATACTTTTGAATCAGCGTTATTTCACGTCAGTGATATAGATTTAACTCCTGAACAGATTATGGTTTTGCAAAAACTATCAAAATCATCTGAATTCGATGTTTTATTTGTTCGGGGGTCTTTGAGTAGGGATCTCAGAGATCGAGTACTAGAAAATGAACTATTTTCTGAAAATTTGAATATTCATCAAATTTTAGATGACATAGATTTTGATAGTGGTCGGGGGCATTGGAATATTGTTTATAAACCAGATGAAAGAAAGGTTTATATAGATTTGGTATCACAAAAAAAGGTGCTTGTTTTTAACACCTAAAATTAAGCTTTAAGACTGGTTCTTCTCTTGCGCTTTTTTCAGCCACTCTGGGATATTCTTCTCAGTTTTTTTATACGAAAAAGTATAAAAAGCTTTGTGGGAGAAAGAAATTCAATTATCAGATGTTCGAAAAAAAAAGAGTTTTGGAGTGGATACTTTGGTAGTTAGTCAGATGAAGAATTATTAATTCTTTTGTTTTTTGTTCTTTTTTGTGTTAAAATGTGGTGAATTTTTTTTAAAAAATGGAAAAAACTAGGAGTTGTCAGTGTGATTTGGGGAGTTGTACTAGCAGTGCCATAAACGAAGACGTTCGATACGTGTTTGATAAGGATGGGAATCCGGTTGGAAGTATTCATGAAAAAATAGAAGATTGTTCTAGAAAGAAAGAAGAGTAAAAAAACTCAATTATTAATCTTCTTTTTTCTTCTTAGCCATTTCAGCATCTGCCTTTGGGCATGAGACCATTCCGAGTCTTGGGTGAAATACTTCTACAGTTGTTGTTCTTTCTAGAGCTGCTATTTTGTCTAAACAAAGTTCGTTCCAAGTCTCAAGAGGGCTCATAATAGTTCCATTTTCTAATCCAGTACACTTTGATATGCCGGGATTTTCACGGTCATGTAGAGCCCCTTGTATTTCTAACCCCATATTTCTTAAGGCCTCAGCTATTCTGTTTGGTCCAATTTCAGCAATCAGCGAAGGTGCATTTTCCACATCTTCAGGATCTAAATCGAGTGCTTCTAAAAATTTGCGAATATTTGAGCCAGTTGGACCAAACATATCCATAACGCCATCTCCATTACCTATGTCGATCGGTTCCCGATCTTTGTCGTTTTCAGTCATTTTTTAGTAACCCGAATATCGAAATTAAAAAGCAGAAAAGAACTGATAAGAAAGGATAACAC
>CAYFMH010000058.1:0-10784 GCA_964344165.1 uncultured Candidatus Peribacteria bacterium
CAGGAGACACTTCAGGGATGTCTCTCAATGGAGCTATGGTTGTTATGAGTGCTTTGGGGCTAAGGGGTGGTGTCAAAGGAGGTGGGTTAGAGAGTATTGAGGGGCGAGGCATAAGATATATTAGACCAAAGCCGAGTGAGTTTAATAATCTGATAAAAATGAGACAGACAGATGGAGGTAGTTTGGATATAAAACCAGAAGAGGTTTTAAGGAATGCTACAATAAGAATATCTGTAGACAGAAAAACAGGATTTGGATTAACAAAACTTGATGAGAATGGTGCAGTTGAATTGTTTAATGTGTTTTCTCTTGAAAAAGGGCGAGGAAAGAAGGTGATGTTGGAGGCAATTAGAGAAGCTAGGAATCAAGGGGCAAAAAAAATAAAGTTAGATGCTTTCGAAACTAATTCAGAAGGATTTAATTTAAAAGGGTTTTATGAAAGGTTTGGTTTTAAAGAAGTCAGAAGAGAAAAAAACTGGACAGAAGGGGGTGCAGATGTAGTATATATGGAGAGAGTTCTTTAATTTTTAATAAAATGCCTGAAGCTGGGTTACATAAAGAAGATTATGAATCTGAACTAACAGAGGATGAAAAAAGAGAGCTCCTCTTGCTTTCTGGATATGAAGAACCAATAGCGGATGTCAATCAGGCATATGCGGAGTATATTTATAAAACAACTGGAAGAATAATAGACGGCTATACACCACCTGAAGGAACGGAGAAAGTATAGAATAAAATATGAATACAGGGGAAAAACCTGATTTTTTTGAAATAAAGGGGGAGTTAGTGTCTCCTATTGTGGGACATATCCCACATAGTTCAGCACACATTCCTAATTCTGTTCGAGCAGATTTTGCTTTAGATGAGGAGGCTCTTGATCGTGAACTATTACAGATTACGGATCATCATACGGATGAACTTTTTTCAGAGCTTAATACATCTGGTAAAAGCTTAGTGTATGGTGTAAGTCGTTTGGTTTGTGACCCTGAACGATTTTGGGAAGATGAGAAAGAAGCGGCTTCAAAATCTGGTTTTGGAGTGGTTTATGAAAAGACTTGTGATGGCAAATTGTTACGAAAAAGGACACGCCTTCGTTCACGAAAAGAGTTGTTACAGACTTATTATTTCCCTTATCACACTGCTTTGGAGCGTTTAGTAAAGGAATGTTTGGAAAAATTTGGACGCTGTTTAATTATTGATTGCCATTCCTTTCCTTCAAAGCCATTGCCCTATGAAACAGGAGACAACTCAGCAAGACCAGATATTTGTATCGGTAGTGATGAAGTACACTCTCCAAATGCTCTAGTACAAGAAGCCTGTAAACATTTTCAAGAAGCGTTGTTAGATGTTTCAGTTAATAAACCATTTTCTGGAAGTATCGTACCTAGTACTTATTATGGTAAACCAAATACTGGCGTTCATTCTATAATGGTGGAAGTTAATAGGAAATTGTATATGAGAGAGGATACAGGAGAAAAAAACGAGGATTTCGAACGAATTCAAGCTATTATAAACGGTTTTTTGATGAAAATGAGGAATGCTTTGTAGGACAAATATATCTCCTATTAGTAGCAAAGTAACCACTTTTTAAACATACGAAGGTTTGCAGAAATCAGGGAAATGTATGTAACCTTGGTGTTCTTTAATGGCGGTTCCAATAGAGTCCACTAGCCTGTACCAATCAGAACGTTCACTACATTTCACTATAGCGTCGAAGGGTTTATTTAGCTCGTAGTGTAGCTTCTCGCCTTCGAGAGAAAGGTTCGAAAGTACAAAATTGATTAACTGTCTCTTTTGCTCGACTTTCGAACTTTGGAATATTTCATAAGCTCGTGAACTGAGACTGAGCAAGTACTGGACTGTGATGCTGAATTTCTCATCCGCATCGTCCAATTGCTTCAGCTGTATCTTCAAATCCTCTTTGTCCTGTTTGAGCTTGTACGCTTTTTTATCATATTCGTCCTGCGTAATACTATCGGCTATCCGTAAGTCCAAAAGATTGCTAAGCTTTCGGTCAAATCCATCTGATTTCTTTCGGATTTCATCGACCATGTTGTTTTTGAAGCCAACTTTTGCTTCATGAGTGTTTTTCAAACGTTCTCTCAAATCGCCCAAAATTTCAGGCGGGATGACTATTTTTTTGAAGATAGCCTCAACTTGCTCCAAAATAACCTCTTCTTTGACTACTTTGGAAGCAGGACTGTCTTCGTATTTCGGACTGTAGTAGTAGATGTACTTGTTTTTCTTTATATCGCCTGACATAAGCCTTCCTGTAGCTTTGTTTTTGAGAATGCCTTTGAAGATGAACTCTTTCGCATTGTATTTGAAGGGTTTTCGATGGTAGCCCTCTCGCACTTCTTGGCATTTTCGGAACGTCCATTCGTCAATTAGCTTTGGATATTTATGCGGATATTCCTTGCTATTGATGGTCATAATGCCGATGTAGAATTTGTCCTGAAGCATCTTGTGAACACCACTTTTTGAAAGCGGATTAGCGAGTTTAGTGTTGTTCGTCAGGCCTTTTTCTTTGAGATATTTCGTGATGGCCGAAAGTGAATAATTTCCTGTAGCGTACATTTCAAAGGCTTTCTTTACCAAATAAGCCCTCGTTTCATCTACTCGGATTTGGCTTTTGTCGAACTCATCCCGATAATTCAAATAGCCGACAGGAGCTTGGCGAGTGTATTCCCCATTTTTGAGTTTCTTTTCGTTTGAACGGCGAATGTTATGGCTCAGGTTAGCCACGTATGCTTTGGCTGTAACTACTCCAAAATCCCACATCAATAACTTCGTAGGGTCGGCTTTTTCATTGATGACGAGGTTTTCTTTCACAAAGTGCAGTTCTACTTCTTCTCGTTGCCTCATTTCGTCAAAAAGAACTGACTCCTTGAAGCTTCTTTGCAGTCTATCAATGGCTTCGACGACCAAAGCCGATTTTTCGCCTTGTGCTTTGATGTACTGAACTACTTCCTGAAACTGTTTCCTATCGCCTCTGGTCGAGGATTCCACTACTCGAAAGATTTTTGGACTTTCAAGAGAATGTTGTGAACAATACGCCAAAAGACGTGCTTCCTGAGCATCGAGAGAATGATTATCTTCCTGCTCTTTGTCCGACACTCGAATTAAAACGACAGCTTTCATGGGAATTTTCAGTACGTTTTTAGGAATTGCACACTCTTTTGCATTTTTCACATTGCTCAATTAGTGATTACTCGCTTGTGAAGTGGGATTATCCAATTTGCAAGACCAATTCAGAACCTCAAAAACTGTGCAATTTTGTGCAAATTTTTTGGCATTTCTATCCTGACTTATACGCCTGAACGGGAATAAATCAATCCTTCTTCTTTTCCCAATAGACCTCGTACTTCTCATCAATCTCTTTGGCCATGTCCCAGAGGCTTTCGGAAACTTCTTCCAGTCCGTTTGTAGTGAGTGTGAAGGATTGAGAAAGAAATCGGTCGCTACTTCTGGTTTTGACGAAGACAAGCGGATTGGCCGCTAGGTTTAGGTCAGCCGATACTTCGAAGGTGAGGCCTTCGGTGTGGATTTCGGGAAGCCGAATGTGGGAAGGGATTTTCTTCATGCTTATAGGTTAAACACTTTACTTAACCATTATGGATAACTTAACCCGATTTGTAAAGTAATTTTTTTATGTATAAGATGGGAGATTTATTAAATTTTCCCATCATGGATAATCACTCAAAGTTTTTCTTCAATTCTGCTCTCAATAAATTGCTTTCAGAAAAGAACCTCTCAAAAACTAATCTAGTTCAAAAAACAGGGCTTTCTTACCCTTATATTTCAGCTATTTGCAATTTGAAAAAGTCTTTGGGGGCTAGGTCGTTCTTGAATATCCTAATGAAGGCTTTTGATATGTCTAAAGAGGATGGAAAAGAGTTTTTGTGGCCACTTATGAAAGACCGATGTCATGAAGAGTGGAAATCCCTATAGAGCATGTTAGGCAAGTGAAATAACGCCTAAAACACAATCCTTGGGAGCATTTTCTTCAAACCAATACTCATTTTCCGTAACTCTTCTCACCTTATCTACATCATATACGACAATTCCAAACCTAGCATCAAACCCTTTTATGTAGTCAAGGCTTGAACCTGAACCTCTGTATAGAGGAATACTTGTTGGAGGGTCTTGGTTGAGGTCAATAGTTCTTGCATAAATTATTGTAGATGGACACTTTGCCTTTTCATCTCCAAAAGAAAATCTATGACACGCATCTTCAGGATAATCCCAAACTTGTGATTTTTCACATCTATCTGTACCAGATTGAACTAAATTATTTAATCTCGACATGTCAAAATGCCTGATTATGACAAATGGTTTATCGTAATTTAACTCTTCTAACATAGCCCTCAATTCAGGAATAAAATCATCCCAATTTTCTATCGTTCTATGTTTTTGGGATAAATCTCCTCCTTCCAAAAAAGGATTTCTATCGTCATCATGCTCAAACGCTCGTGATTCCATTTATAAAAAATTATCACTGCATTATACAGGAATTATATGGAATTTTCAACCGAAAAATTGATCACTTCAAAATCATTTAAGCTCTCCGAAATCCCCCTCAAAGCTCGATAATTCCCATCCTTCGAATACCTCAACGTCTTCAACCGCTTCTTCAAATCATACCACTTCCTACGCTCTTTCGGCCTATCATACCCCAAATTCACCCTCAAACGCCTCGTACCTCCCTCCTTTCCCAAAATCACACAAGCAAACAGCTCCAAAAGCTTCTTCGGCTTAATCTCAGGGTTACACACCAAAAGGCTCTCAAAAAACTCACACGTATTCCGAGTATCAAAATTCAGCTGAGAGTTCTTTTCTTCCACGTTTTCCCAATAGTGAAGCAAAACCTTTTGAGCCACTTCTTTCTTGAAACAATCCTGAAACGTCAAAGGCCGTTCCATTCCCAACGTCTGAAATAACGTTTTTATCTTCGTTCTATTCCCAAGTCGCACCTCCATACGAAAAATTTCTCGCTTCCTGGGAATATTCAACGTATCAAAAAGACCCATCTGCATCGTATTATCTTTTTCTATCGCTCGTTTTTCACTCACTTTTGCCTGCTCCAAATCCTTCACTTTGTCATAAAACACAATCTCAAACGAATTAGTGTGATAGTGCAGAGCATGTCCACCATTTCTAAATTTCTCTTCACCTAAATCAATTCGCTTCGTCAGGTCGAGCTTTCGAAGTTCGTTCAGCACCATTGAGCAGGTCGAATAATCCGTCAAATGAATGTTTTTCGAATAGTGAATGGCTGAAACCTGAGCGTTTTCCAAATCTTCAAAACTCACGATTACATCCATCTCGTACAGTTTTCTACTCAGTAATCGAACTACCTTCAAAAAGTTCTGGTCTTCCAGTTCATTGAAGTTATTCCCGAAAAACAGCTTCGGCAAGGATAGTTCAATCCGCATATTTACTTCAAAACCCCCCTCCCTTATCCGCTTCGAAACAGTCAATCGAGGCCGATAAAATCCTTTTTTCAGTTCGGTTTTAGTTGGGTTCTGTTTGCAGGTGAAATTTCCTCGACCACCAAGTCGATAATAAGGAGGCATGAACAATCCTTCGGTTGAAGGCGTGAACCTAGCGTGATTGAGGATTTTGAACTTATCCTGTGGGATAGTCAGTACAATTGTGTCTATCATTTTCAATTTGCATTACTTCTTTAAATTTCTGAATTACGGCTTTTTCTACTTCTTTTGAAACCTCCCGATTGATAGGATGAAACAAGTTCAGGGGCTTATTTCCGACATTTTTTGTCGGATACGTCAGTCGATAGCCATTACCATCCAATCTCGAATGAACGGCAATAGAGCTGAGAAAGAACTTCTCATCCAACACGAAGTTAGCAAAAGCCAAAAGGCCGTTTTGCGGCTTAATCGGGATGATTTCGATTTCTGAAATATGGGTCATTTTTTTTGATTATTTTCTCTATCAATCTCAACAAGCAGGTTCAAAAAGCCGAAAATATTCTCTTCCGCTTCTCGTAATTCTTCTGCTGAAAGCCCTTTTTGGTAGAGCTTTTCAAAAGGATTATCAAAAATTTGCCCTTGAGATTTAATCATCAAGGTCATTATCCATTTCGAACCGCTTAAGATGGCTTAAGAAAAAGTGAACTCGTACTTCGGATTGAAGCGTACCATCGAAGACTTGCAGATGAAGAGTTCTTTGTACTCTGTTTTTATAGCAATCTTTCGGTTGAGCTGATAAACCGCATTAGCATAACGTTTCTTGAGACTAATTTGCTTGTCCAAAGGCATACCTTGAAATTGAGGTTCAATCGCTTCGGCAATTTCCGAAAAGTCCAAATCAAAATCAATCGGCTTTTCACTTAAGCATACCTTAAGCAAATCAAATTGATGTTTTGATGGGTTGAGGCTTATTTGAGCTTCATTAAGCGATAAAACACGTTTTTCTTCATCCAAAGAGAGGGCAATATTGTGGGAGCTGTTCGTTTTTTGAGCCAGAAGCACAGATGGTTCAAGGCTCTGCAAATATGCTCTTGGAACGTAGAGGTTCATTATTTCAGGAGAAAGGATTATGACTTCCCATGCTTCATCCGTGCCTATCCAACTTTTTACTTTCACTTTCGATTGAAGCTCCAAAAACTTAAGCAAAGTATGAAGCCCCTGAATTTTTTCAAAGGCCGAAAAAGGAATTTTGACTTGAGAATGGATGAGCTTTAGCTCTGATATGTACTCATAAAAATTTATAATCTCATCTTCTGTCGGTGCAAATTCCGTTTGAATAACACGATGCAATTCTTTCTGAAAATTTTTCGCATTGGTTTTTGAAAAGCCAAATTTAAGCTGAACACTATTTGAAGCTCCAGAAAGAGTTTCCAGCCCTTGTTTTAGCCTGAAATCAGCCTCTTTTACTCGAAGCGTGTAATCAACCCTTGTTTTAGTCTTTGGCTTTTCTATAAGTTGCGATTCAAACTTGTTTGCAGAAATAATTTCGAAATAGTTGTGAAGAGTGGTCGCAAAATGCCATGCGATATTATCAGCATTATGTGGCTCTTGGATGCCTTCTTTTATGGCTGTTTTTATGATTTCTGTTGGAATTTCTTGAGTATTAAACCATAGCTCTTCTACCTCGAAAAAACCTAGTTTTGTACGCTGATAATTAAATCGGGAGAGATTTACATAGAGGTATTCAGCAAGGTTTTCATAGTCGTACAAATCTTCGAAAATAGTGTTCATCTCCAAAGAACTTGAGCAGGTCGCTCAATGCAATCCTTTCTGTCTTATTTTCAACGCATTCCAAAAGAACAAAACACAGTAAAAAACCAATACAAACCGCAACCTCATAGATGGAACATTCGTCATCATCTATTTGAGTGGAGGTCAGTTCAAAGGGCTTTTCATTACTTTTTTCTTCGATAATCATTCAGGATTATTTTTACTTCATTCGTTGCTCAATCCGACCATCTGCACTATGTACGAAAAACTCAACATCACGTTCTCTCGCAATCTGTCGAGCATAATCAATCGCTTCATCCTTCGTCTCAAAGTGATGAGAAGGTTCTTTTGAGTACAGAAACTTCACTATCCATCCTTTCCCATTCAAAACAACGTGGGGATTTAATTGCCCCTTTTGAACAGCTGAACAGTAGTCTTTTATAGTTTGAGTAGTCATTGTTGATTTACTAATTCAATTACTTCTTTTTCAGGAAGCTGATTTTCTCTAAGAAACTTAATCAACTCTTCCCTACTTTTAAACGTAATAGCAGGAAAAAGCAAGTCCGCTTCGTGTCTTGAAGTATACATACTTTGATAAATTCGAACTTCGACTTCAGGAAAAGCTTCGGCAATTTGAAGAAGGGCCGTTCTTGATTTTGAGTGCGTTCGGTAAAAATGGTCATCGCTAAATTGTCGCTCTCTATTCAGAAATGCACCAAACGCTCGTTCCATATTATCAGGAAAAACAGCACAAACAACCGCCTTCTTTTTGGCTTTCAAAATCTTCCTGATTTTTATCTTTGCCCCCTCAAATGTGGGAAGCGTGCCATCAAAAACAATCCCCTCAAAATCGCACAAATGTTTCGAGAGAAATTCGGTCTTACCCGAAGCCGTACCACCTGAAAGCAAAACAACCTCATCGCCTTCAAACTTTTTCAACTCCTGCTCGAAAGCCTTGTCAGCCATCTTTGCTGAACTTTCATGAAATTCTTCTGCCTTCTCAGGATTGTAGCCCTCGAAGGTTTTCTTCAATTCGTCAGGTGAAATGATTATTGGGTTCATGACTTCTTTTATTGATACATTACTTCAGCACCTACTTCTCTATTGAGATGAAAAAATACGACAAAACGATTAAGCACTTCATCATGCCTTTTTTTCATAGCTTTCTTCATTTGTCTTTTATATGCTCTCAGTAGATATGATTTCATGCCTCCTAAAAAGGCAAATGACGCTCCTGAAGTCATATTAAACTCATCAAAAGGGATAATGCGAGCAAAAAGCAGACCTCCAACTGGAGCAGACTGACTAAATCCCACATCAATTATCGTGATTTCTTCTGGTTCGTCTAATACATCTCGGAGAACAACAGTGTTGTTTTTAGGGTCGGTTTTTATAATTTCAAACAAAGAACTTCTGGCATACATCATAGCCTCCAAAATTTCATTCTCTACTTCATTTTTCCCACCAATTGATTCTTTGTAGCGAGTAATAGTATTTTTGCCATCATCATATTTGAAGTCGAACAACGAAAAATCTGAAAGAAGAGGGTCTTCTCCTTCATCTATCACAACTGTATTTTTACCATCAATAATTTCAACAATCCCCAGAATTTTAAAAGCTTCTATAAAAGAAGCATCAAGCGTATCCATCATTTTGGAATTCAACTCTATTCCTGCTTTTCGATACTTTTTATATTTTGAAATCAAAGAAGACATGCCTCTAATTTACCAAATCATAGTTTTATGGAAAGCGGATTTGCACCAAATACCCAACCAAGCCCATCCTGAAGCAACTTCATTTCATTATGAAGGGTTAAAATTGATTGAAAATATTTAGTTCTAAACGTGTCCAATAGCCTTGTACCAGCCTTCGTTTGCGACAAGCGAAGCGAGTCGGAAAAAGAAGGCTGCCGCGTCGTAGCTTTGGTGATAACCATTCACAGAAGAACGCAAACTACGGCTCGGCAGGCCAGCAATTCTTGCACTTTCGTAGCGAAGACGGGCTTCAATCAAGGGGATTAGATATTCTCAAAAAAACGAATGAAATTCTATTACGTGTATATCCTCCAATCAGAATCCAATTCTGACCGCTTTTATATTGGTTTCACAGAAAATTTAAAAGAAAGAATTGAGGAACATAATGCTGGCAATTGTGTTCACACTCGCAAATACATCCCTTGGAAATTCAAAAACTTTTTTGGATTTAAGACGAAAGAAAAGACATTAGCCTTTGAAAAATATCTAAAATCCCCTTCTGGAAGAGCTTTTTCAAAAAAACATTTCTAGTATCCTCATTTTATCCCTGTAATAGCGACGTAGCAGGTGTGCATTCGATAGTACCGTGAAAGAAGGAGGATTTCATCATTTGTGATATTCCTAACTGCGAAGTCGTACAACATCCACGCTTACTTGGGCTCACAGATGCAGCTAAATTACTTGGAATTGCCCCTAATACCTTTCTTGTGGCGGTTAAGCGACACAAGATTTTTATAGCGTCGTAGCTCTGCGAAGACGTATATCATCAGGTTGTTGGGAGGCGGAAGATTTTCTTTTATACGGATATTTTGGAGTACAAAAAACAGAGAGCAGAACAGGCAAAGAGTGATAAGAGAATCCGAAATTAAACTTTCCTCTTCATGTTTTTCAGTCAATTCTCTTTTAACTATTCAAACTCGGAAAAAGGGAGACGAAGAGGGGCGTCGCATTTCCTTGAATTTGTTTTTTATCTGAGGTAAACATTCCCCACCATAATTTTTCTCTTTTAGTTCCTTCAATTTGAACATTCATAAGGGATTTCCCCAATACTTTTCCCATCCGAATATGCACTACAAAGGGAACATCTCCTTTTTCATGGTCTTCAATCATTCGAAGAACAAACGGCTTAAGTTTTGGCTCTTTAAATTGTGCATTCCTTAAAAAATCTAGGATTACTTCGATAGGAATTTTTTCTTCAGCAAGTTCTCTATCATAAACTCTTGAGGTGCGTTCAGAATATCCTTCTGCTGTATGTTCTGAACGAGAATAATTACCTTCTCTTTCCTCAGTTTGTGCAGTTTCTGAGTCAGGTGCCATATTCTCTTCCCCTCTCCGAAATGGGTTTCTAGAATTGAACTTCATGTTAATCTTTTTTACCACTTCTTTATACTCATATAATCAATATTGTCAATGTTTTTCAAATTTGCAAAGCAATTCAAATACGAACAAACAATCCTTTATACCCTTATACAAGCCAAATCCATACAATTCCCCCCACATAACAAATCCGAAAAAAAAGTTCGGATTGCCTCCAACTGCCTGTACCAGTCTTCGTTTGAGACAAATAAAGTGAGTCAAAAAACGAAGACTGTCGCGACGTAGCATAGCGAAGGCAGACTACAGGCGATCGAACTCAAACTACGACTCGGCACAGCCAGCCTTTCTAAAAAAATGAAGTTTTATTACGTTTATATCCTCCAGTCAGAATCAAACTCTGATCGTTTTTATGTTGGCTATACAGAAAATCTAAAAGAGAGAATCAAAGAACGGGATTGATATACTAAACCGCCTTTGAAATTCAGAATAATTGATATAAAATTTGGTTAGT
>CAYFMH010000059.1:0-10530 GCA_964344165.1 uncultured Candidatus Peribacteria bacterium
AATGGATCTGTGGTATCACCAGCAGAAGTTCCAACAATCTTTGCAACAACTTTAGAAGTTGCACCTGTAATCTTCTTGCCAATCAAAGAAGTTCTATAATTTTCTACAGTGTGTTCGACATTATTTGAAGTAAAAGTGTCCTGAAGTTTTACATAGGAATAGGTAATGTCAAAACCTGCCTGGCCAGGAATGACCATTGCACCTTCTTTGAAGAAGTGTGATCCTAATCTTTCAATTTGATTTTGCAGTATAGACTGCATCTGAGTAAGTTCTCTAGCCTGTACAGAAAACGCAGGACGAAACAATACTCTATGGAAATTTTTATCCTCACTAAAATCATCATAGTAAGGAGAAACATTAAGATCGGTTTTTTGCATATTAGAACTCTACAATCAATTTTATATCTTCGGTTTGGTCACTGGCTCGACTGATTGGTTTTCGATTTTCGATATAGATGACATCACCAGAATCGGGTTGCATTTCAGGATTTGAATATCCAGCAGTAAATGACGTATTATTTAATGCCGAACTGTAAGCAGTATCGGGTGTACCAGTTGCCGTAGATTCAGCTCCTGTAATTTGAGCATTTCCACTAAATGGTTGTTTGTCACCCTTTGCATCAGTTCCTTGATTTGCATAAGGAGTCTGAACATAAAATAATACTTGATTTCCAGCATCATACTCAACAACTATTCCTTGAGGATTCATTGCTGTTACTGTAAAGGGTCCAGTAAAAGTGCCTGATGGAGTAGAACTAGTTCCGATTGTATAGGTGAATGATGTAGTTGACGCTACAGTTATATGATGTGTACCCCTATGACCCGTAGTTGGATTTGCAGCTGCTATGGAACCAGATGCAGCGGCACTCCAAGAACCTCCAGTAATTGTTACCATCTGACCAGTTTTGTAACCATGTGCAGAAGGAGTAGTTACTGTAATTGTACTACCACTGATTGTCATACCTGAAGAAGCGATATTAGTAAAGTCTGCAAGATTCTGGGATATCTTCTCGTCAACTTTAAATGTACCAGAAGTACCATTGGTCAACTTTATGGCATAAGTTTGTCTCGCAGAAGTACTTGCATAGGCTGAAGATGTTCCATAAGAATTAGGATTACGTACAATACCAACCTGACGAAAATCGTTGACTACACTAAAGTCAAATGTTTCTGTTTGTTGTAACTTTACATCCATCATTACAAAGTTACCACCTAGTTCCTTTGCAGGATTTGAACCATGTCCACCATCTGGACCAATAATAACATCAAAAACTGGAGCATTTGCATCGTTGGTTCCCCACGAAAGAACTGTTGAATTTTGTCTATCCCATTGTTCTTTAATGTCACTAGCATAGATAGTTCCATGTGTATATCCAGAACCTACACCTGTAACCTCTACAGCTCTTCCAGTTGCAACTCTAACCTGTCCTCCGTAAGATCCACCAGAACCACCAATAGTGACTGTACAAAAACCGCCTATGCCGTCTCCTCTGATTGGTACATTATAAACCTTAGTATCAGATGATGGAACAGGAGTCATTGCGCCTGGAGTTGTTACATTGACAACATTTAATTGACCATCCACTAATGCAGATGATCCTTCAGCAACCGCAGGTGCTGGTTGAAAGTCAGGAGTGAGAAAATTTTGTACATCAGTAGTTGAAAGAGTGTACATATATTTTATCATGTAATTTCCAGCAATAACTGGATTTGCAGTTGTGGTAGTTGGTGTACCTTCCGTAGATCCCCATGCCGTAGGAGCCGTCAGGCCTGCAATATTATTATCTAAAACTTTATATACTCTATATGCAGAAGTCATAAAATAAAATTTAGAATCAAATAAATTAGTTGCACCAGAAGTAGCAGTCTTTGATGCAGAGTAATCTGGTTTGTACATATCATAAATTGTAGACCCAGATATGTCTAAATCTCTTCTGGGAATTGCATGGGATACACCAGTTGAATCTATTTTCTTTGCGGCCAACATATCATCCCAATGATATGCTTCTGCTTTTCTCTGATCTATTGGTGTAGGTGGAGCCGCATCAGATCCCCCTGTTAAAGTTTCTGGTGTAGTTCCAGAAGAAGCAAATGGGCCTGGCCTACCAATGAACAAATAGTAATTGGTAGGAGCAGCTTCTGAGAATGATTCCTTAAATTGTTCTGCGTTGTGGAATCTGAATTTTGATGTGATTATCGCAGCCATGATTAAATCCTTTACCTTGTTAAATTATTTATAAGAGTTTCCTATGTCCCACTCGTTGCATCGAAAGATGGTGGGGCAGTATTATCTGAAAAATCTGGTGGTGATGTATTATCATCAAAAGAGACATATTCTCCTGTACTAATGTTTACTCCTCTGATATATGAGGGTGGTGGTACATTCCATAATTTACCAGATTCTTCTGGTATTACATGACCTTCGTTATCCTCATACTCTAAAGGAGTACCATCCTCTGCAAGAAGATTAAAAGTATCGTTACCATATCCATCCTCATCTACAATTCTACTAGGTCTTACTATTTCATCTATTCTTACATCTGCAAATGATTCTAAAGTCATCTGAGAATTTATTTCATGTTGACCAATTTGAATTCTTGTATAATTCATAGTGGTATCATAAACTCCAGCAGATCCGGCTGTAACATTATCTGTGCCTGTCTCTGGTACTTTTCTTCTTATCGAATTAGGATATGCATAATTCAGTAATGTTTGTCTCTGAGGTGTAGTGTCTGAAGTTGCACCTACTGACCACAAATACTTTGTAGCTGTCTTTTTTGTAGCACCCAATCCATATCTGTTTTGTCTTAGACTTGCAAATCCACTGAGAATTTCTACTTGAATTGGAATATCATAATGTGTGCTTAATGTTACATCTCTAGTCGTTTCATCGAATGGAGAAATAACAGCAGCTTTTGCTGTTCCTACAGCAAGGACAGCTGGTGTAGTAGGTGATCCTGAAACTGTATAGGTAAAAGTATCATCAGTGACCGCTGTTACCTTAAATACCCCACCATATCCAGGCGATGTGACACCTCTTATTTCTACAGTATCAGCTACATGGAATCCATGTGGACCAGTTGTCTCTACTGTTACAGTGGTCCCACTTCTAGTAATAGTTTCTATGTCACTTATGAGTCCAAGTTCATGTCCTAAATGAGAATTGGCCCTTAGAGTTGAACCATCAGTTTTTGTTCCTAGTTTTCTACGTACAACTGTAGTGAGTGCGGCCTCGATCAGACTTGCAAGTTCTGGTGTAAATGTGGAAATACCTGTAACTGGTATGACCATTTTTGTTTCAACTTGATTAGTAAGACTTACCTCTCCAAAAATTGCAAAACCAGCAGGGTGAACTGCTTTCTTGATCTCACCTCTCCAATCAGCAATAGCGGCACCAACCCTGACAACATAAGAAAAGTCTTGATAGTAAAATGAATCTTGAATCTTCATCAAGGATTCACTAATTTTACCCTTATCATTTTCGTATGCACCAGTTGTTGTTCCTATTGTTCCTATTGTTGATGTTACAGAAGCTTGAGATGTTCTAGTTACAGTAGCATATCCAACTGTAAATCCTCTTTTCAGCAATTCATTGAGAACAAAATTTCCAGAAGTCATCGATACTGTAAGAATCTGTCTTGCATTATCCCAAGACACAACTTTACCAGTGGCCAAACTATTTGCACCCTCAAGAACATCTCCTATTGTAAAAGCAGACGCTTGAGTTAAATCAGCTGGAGAAGAAGCAGATTCATTTCTAGTAACCAGTACCTTTACTGGTAGTGAAAGAGAAGGAGCTGTTGCAAATCCTGTTCCAAACTTTGAAACTTCTACACCTTTTACGGAACCAATTTTTGATTGTGACCAAGGTAGGAACACGGCACCAGTACCATGAGCAGTATATGATGTCGTTTCAACATAGGCATTAGTAGTCGAGCCAGTTATAACTTGACCACTTGCAAATGTTCCTGAGACATTTGTGATGGTAATATAACCTGTTCCTTTAGAGGCAATAGTGGCAGATGCTCCACCTGAATTGGTAACTGTTTCTCCTGCAATTAGTTCATTTGCAGATCCAGAAACAGCGCCGGGAATCCATGTAAGTTTTGCAGTAGTTGAAACAACAGAAGGTGGACTCTCATAAGCTGCACCTTTATTTGTCATCAATACGTTGACAACTTCAGTAGCCTCGTCTGCGATAGAAGATCCGTAATAACCATAGGCGGTATTATGTGGACCATTTTGTGGTTGTTGAGCTAGATCAGCAAAAGTACCAGATTCAAAGGATATTTGTCCACCAGTATAAGGATCATTCTTTTCGGTTTCTGGTTCAAAGATAATATGATCCACTTCTGTTATGGTATCTCTGTATTCCCCTTGAACAACATTACCTCCGACTACTCTATCATAGTCTCCTAGTTCTGGAGCTACAGCACCACCTACATTTGTAATAATGGCAGTTGCACCACTTCCCTCTGTGTTCGTATTGTCAAAAAATAAATCTTGACCTATTGCATAATTGATACCAGCACTATCTGTTATGACCTCATCTAATTCTCCACCACCGACATCAACAATAGCAATTTCTGCATCTTTTCCACTTACACTGCTTATACTAATTTCATCTGAAGTGGAATAAAATGAACCACCTTGAGATACTTCAGCTCCACTAATAATGGTCTGAACTGTAGCTGTAATTGCAACATCAGCATTCTTATTATCAATACCAGATATTGAGGCTCCAGTTACAAAAGTACCAACTATGGAATCCAAATTCAATATCAGTTCAAATACAGTTAGTTCACCCTCCTGTAATTGTATCGTACCCTCAACTGTAGCTGTTGCAACTCCAGCACCTATCGTGGCATCTACATTTTGATTAATAATTTGTCCAACTAAATTTGCAGGATTGTTTGCAGTCCCTATTACACGAATTACAGTATTACTTGTCCATTCTCCTGCTGATATTTTTAGAAGGTTATCGGTAGGATAAAATATTTCTGGGGTTTCTCCAAACAACAATCTAAAGAACAACTCATGACCTCTTCTCGTTCCTTTTGCACGATATAGATCCCTAACAGTCTTTACAAGTTTTCTTTTTGATATATTTGAGGCAAGAGTGTTTGGTACGGCTGTTAGATATGAGTCTCTAAATTGATCAAGAAAACTTTCAAGAGTCTTGTCGATGTTTGCATATTCTAGAAGTTGTTGTATATTCTGTATTGGATTTCCTTGATACTTGGAAATGGTGGCTCTTGCACCACTAACAGAACCAACAACAACCTCACCAACTTGAAGAAATCGATTGTGTTCTACATATAAAATTGTATTTGCATTATCTTCTGCAAGAATGGTTGCTACAGCACCAGATGTTTGACCTGTGACATTTTCACCTTTAAGGAACACTCCAAAGGTTGTATCCTCACCAACAATTTTATCACCATCTTCTAATAATACAAAGTTATCAGTAAGTAGATTTTCAAGTAGAATCCTATCAGAAGCTTGTACATTAGTCAGAGTAATCTTTGCAGCTTCCATAAACTGATAATACAGTTTCAGGAAGTCTACAAACGTAGAATGATCTGATTTTATGAACTCAGGAAATCTATCCTCTATGAAAGAGGATATCTTGTTATCTAAAAAAGTGTTAGCCATATTTTATTAGTAACCGCTAGATGAACTACCTGAAGAAGTTGAACTAGTTGTAGTAGTTGTTGTACCATTTGAAGCTGTAGTAGTGCTAGATGAACTGCTAGTCGTATATACACTACCCACTGAAGCGGTAGAACTCTTAGTTGTGTATCCCACACCCGCTGTTGCTTCTCCAGTTGCAAATACGTCAATTTCAGCTGTGGTTGTACTTCCTACTGTATCAATTTCTACTATTTGATTTCTTACAGGTATTACATCATTGGAATCTGGTTTTAACGTGATATCTAAGTTTCCAGAAGAGGCTACAATTCCTGTAATATTCAAAGAGGTTAAAACTATTTTTCCTGTAGTATAATTAATTGTCCCTGCTGATGCATTGGTAACTGTTTTCGTAGTACCCCCCAACAGATAAAATGTCCTAATCAGTCCATTTCCATCATCATCAATGTATTGAATATTGGTATTTCCAGAGAGATAAAATCCACCCGACTCCACTACAGTTTGAGAATGGTTTGCAGTTGGATGATAAGCAGCATTGTTAAAACTAACAGTATATTTTGTAGCCGCATTCAAAGTTGGAGTGATAGATCTCTTGAGTTTTACTGCGACTGTACTTGACAAAATAGATACATCTGCTTCATCAAGAGCCTTTAAAAGATTGGAGTGTCTAAACACCGAATCAAATTTTTCAAGACTATTGGTATTGAAGTTTGTTATTGCAGTCTCAGCAAGAGCCTGAATGTCTGAATTTGTTTTAGTAGTCAATGTTGAGTTATATCTTACAGTTGTTGTCAGGACCAATTGTAAAATCTCTAGGTCAACGATAACAGGAGTTATAGATGCCACGTTGTATTTTTTGAGACTCGTAACAATTGCATTTTTGGTAGTATCTGTTATGGATGATCCAGATTTAGGTCTGATTGAAACATAAACTCGACCATAAATTGGTGGATCATTATCTTCTCCACCCCAAACCTGAACCGACTTTATATTCGTATACACACTTGGAAGTATTGATTTATAGTCATCTGGAGTGACAGCTCGACCTTGAGATGCATACTTTAAAGGAGCATTGAATTTGATGGAGTCTACTGTTTCTGCAAGACCTCCCCCACCAGCAGATGATATTGTAGTAGCTGTTACACTAGAGTATCCTCCAACTGTAGAAGCGGCAGTAAAAGCATTTGCTCCGTCTGCAAGACTTCCGTTGGTCACGACATAATCCAATATGACAATATTGCCATCTATAGGTTTGTACCCAATTACTCCATCTCCAAAATAAACTTCAAATCTTCCATTCTCCACTTCCTGTAAAAAATACACCTTTGAATTTGCATCCAATTCAGTGAAGTCAGTATTTAAAGTATAGGTTTCTGTAGTGGTATCAGTAGATGAGGCCTGAACTCTAACAACCAAGGTTCCAGTGTCAGCTGAAGCTGAAGGTATAATAAATTGTTGTTCTAGATTCTGAGAGTCAACTGTGAATGAGTAATTTATTCGTGTTCCCTCATAAATTTGTATTTCATCGAACTGAAAAACGCCAGTATCAGATGTTGCTGTATGATCTGAAATAGTGACAAACTGATAATTAGTATCATTGACTGATGTAGTGAATATTGTACCAGCTGACATTGTAAGAGTTGTTTGGGAAGTTGGTACATTTCTTACTTGAACTGTCACTGTGGCATTTGATGCCTTCATGGAAGTTGGAGTATACCCTAGAGATTTTGCATGAGAAACTGCACTTGCCCTGAGTAATGAAGTGTCCAAGAACATTTCATTGGCAAGCATATTTGCATGAAATGCCTGATAGTGAGTATTGTAGGCAAGAATGTCTAGGAGAGCTGATATACCAGATCCTTCAAAATTATAGTCTGAAAATACACTTTGTTGAGATAGGAAAACTTTGAAATTATCTTTTACTGCATCAAAATCAAGATCAGTGATCTCTAATTTTCCTTTTGAATTGATAGCCATATTATCGTACCGCTTCTAAAAATGTTTGGAATTCATGAAGTTCGGCAGGAGTATTTTCGACATAGAAGTATATGCGAACATCATATCTATTGGAATCTGATACAGGAAAACACTCTACTGATTCTACGTTTGCACGTGGCTCATAAGTTGTAATCATTTCTTCAATTTGACGAGCCAATTGGTTGCCCGTAATAGGACCGAAATTCTCGAAAAGTAGGTAGGGAATGTTTGAACCGATTTCTGGATGAAATGGCTTGTCGTAGTGATTGGTCAACAACAAATTTCTGACAGATCGCTTAACAGCGTTTACATCTGAAAGAGTTGCAATATCACCAGTAACAGGATTTTTTGTAAAGTTCAAGTTCAGGTCTTTGTAGACCCGACTTGATCTTTTTTCATTTTGACTAGATGCATCGTAATTCGGCATAGTATTCCCCTATGTTATTATTTATAGGGGAACTAGACCTTATTCTGGTTTCTTACCATGCAGATCGGATGTTTCCTTATGTTCTGGGTCATCCTTCTCCTTGAACCAATAATCAGTTGTCTTAGTCAGGACGGCCACATAAGTTCCGATCAGAATGTTAATCAGATCTCGATACGTGTCTTGTACTTGTTGAAAGAATAAAACGTAGACTAGAATAAAGAAGATTGCAAAAACTACACCGCTGATAATGAATCTTGCAGTAAAGTTCCACTTTTTTCTTTTCTCAATAGATCCATAATGATCATGATCTCCGTTGCCGTTTTCTTCTACTTTCGCTTTTGCCATGTTATCTCCACCAGGCATTTTTAGTTCCATGTCACTCAATTCAAAAAAGGTTTAGGAGTAGACTTGTGGAGTTGGGACCAAGATTCCCAATCATCTTTTTTCTCCTCCTGTTGCCTCATCATGTTTTTATGATGAACTTGAGCCATATTGGTTGCGAATATTCTTGCAACCTTTACCAGATCTATCAATGCATCTGGTGACTCCTTCTTATACTTATAAGAGTTTAACTCTTCTTCTGTATCCACCCATGTACCCTGCCAGTAAGGCATCTGGTTAGGTGGATTCTCCCACTCCAATACGAGAAACCCAAAGTCATGTTCTTGATTCCTTACAGGAAAGAATACATGATAGCATCCCATAGACGGAAGGTATGGGAACTCTGGTTTGTTGTAAAACACATGACGAAGCTGGATCTCAAACCCAGCTCTCAGTTCGTCTTTTGTTCGTTGATCCATTAGTTGATCTTGAACACCCTATTCACGACTCTGATCTTTTCCTGCTCGTGATCATGAATAAAGGCTTCCTTGATGGGACCATCAATATTCTTGTCCCAATAATCTAAAAACTCTCCGATCCTTGGATAGTCTGGTTGTTGATCTCTGGTCTGCCAAATGAACTCGTTGACCAGATTCAGATAGTCAGGGATATAATAGACTACCTGAACAGAAGCGGTTGTCCACTTCTTTATGATGTAAGTCACTTACCTTGACCACGATATCGTTTCCAGTTTCGCCTTTTGTTTTTATTCAATGGGCGACTCCTTCGACTCTTTCCAATACTGGTTTTCTTTGGAGTTGACGCTATCTTCTTTACTTCTACTTTTGCTTTAGCCATTATGCATTACTCCCTGCACCTACAGTGTTTCCCCCACCCATAATAATACATCCACATGAAAGTGGATCTCCTATTCTTGCAATTGCTTTACCATTAGCTGTTGCGGTTGGAGAACCTTGAGTTATAGTACCATTTAATGTTGGTGAATTTGGTGCTACACATGGAGTTGCAGTTCCATCACCAACTAATGCAGCTGGCACTCCTTCTATAAGAACATCAGAACTGCCTGGGCCCCCAAGTACGTTTGGGGGATATGGTCCATGTCCCGATGTTTGATCTCCTACTCTTGCGAATGATCCTGCCATTATGAATCCCTTTCTGAAAGTTCTGGAACCTTATCTAATGCTAGATATGCATCATTATAATCTGATATGTATTGGTCCCTATCGTTATCAAAATTATTTAGGACTTTTATTTGAAACTCTACCTCTTGTTTTGCAGGATGATCTGCCAAAGGGGATTTTAGAGTGAAGAGTAATTTAAAAGATATTATAAACGCTCCGTTGTCTCTACCATACCCTTCACTTTTAACCTTTGCATAATCAGAACCATTGAATTTTGGTATACTGTCTGTAGGAGTCCAAGGAACTACCCAACTATTAAGTTCTGCAATGGGACCAGCTACTGTAGCTGTAGTGGTTGCTGTAGCAACGCCTGGAGCTGTAATTGTAGGAGTCCCTTCTGTAACTGTTAGTTTTACATTTGGAAATATATCAAAAGTTCCTCCCGATGTATTACTAGGAGCAGAACCCAAACCACTCAAAGTATCTCCAAGATAAGATGTAGGCATAGAAATATCAGTTAAAGATATAATGGGTCCGGCAAGAGTTTCCTGACCATCAAGTGGAGCAACTGGTGGAGTTGGTGGTGATGTAAGTGGTAAATTTATTGTTTCAGTAATAGACATTGTTGCAGGAGTTGCCATAGAAAATGTAGCCCCTGCACCAGGCGGTTCCATAGTAGGTAATGCTGAACTAATCATCTCACCACCTGTAGCTCCAACAATATTTAAAACGTGTTGAGCAATATATGAAGTTCTAGCAGGCATCAGTTAAAACTTACTGTAGATCCTTTGAGGGTTGCGGCCGCAGCGGCTTCTGCAGCCAGAGTAGCAGCAGACTTAATTGTTACTGCACCTGTACCATCAATGTCCGTTGTGCCTGTAATTGTAGTCTTGAGAGCAGCTCCAAAGGTTTCGGTAACATCCTTAGCTACATCAAGAGTAAGTGTATCCGAATATGTCTGAGATACTGCCTTGGTGATTGTCTCTGTGAGTGTGTCTTGATAAGTGTGAGT
>CAYFMH010000060.1:0-10518 GCA_964344165.1 uncultured Candidatus Peribacteria bacterium
TCAAAGAAGTATTGAAAAACGTAGCTCCACTCACAAAGAAGAAGAAACAAGATTTAGAGTTAAAGATTCCTAAGAGATCTATTTTTCTTTTTTCCGACAAAAACTTGCTCTGTCACGTTATCCAAAACCTAGTCTCTAATGCGATAAAGTATACTCCAGAAAAAGGAAAGATTGTGATAAAAATTTCTGAAAACAAAAAAGAAGTTAAATTTGAAGTAAAAGATTCAGGAATTGGTATTCCAAAAAAAGACCAATCGAAAATATTTGGACGATTTTTTCGTTCAACAAATATAGAAGGCACAAAGACTGGAAGTGGTCTGGGGCTCGCCATTGCCAAAGCGATTGTAAAAAAACTAAATGGAAAACTCGGATTTTCTTCGCGAGAGGGAAAAGGATCGACTTTTTGGTTTACGATCCCAAAAAGGATAAAACGAATGAACGAAGGAGAGGATGACAATCTTTCTTTTGTGATTTGATAAAAAAATTTCATGACTGAAAAATAAGACAAAATTCGAATCAAAAACAAACTCTTTCTAAAGGAAAAAATGCTCTCGGGAGATTAAATCACTCCAGAAGCAGAAGAAAAATGTAGGAAAGAAGGAGCAGAAGCATATAGAGTAATGCGCCAAAAAGCGGGAGAGCAGGGAAAAGAGGGAGGCACAAATGCAGAAGCTACGAGGGCATTTGAATCTATTATGAGTTGGGACAGCTATATAAAAAATTAGGAGATTTGATGAAGGGGGCCCCAATGCTGAAGGGAGTATTTAAGCCATTAAAAGAAATAGTCGTTAGTCGATCCGCTCTTGTTCAGCGTGAAAAAACAATGTCAGGATATGTAGGTGAAAACATTGATATGGTTAAAGCTCAAAAAAGAATTGATCGACGATTGGGGGGGGGGATGATAGTAATATCGGAAAAGAACTCCCGATAAAGATCGTAGATTAAGATGTAGAACAAGATATTGCTTGTGTTATGTCTCAAAACATTGTTTTGACTTTTTACCTTTTTTCCGCTATAATTCCCTAGGTTTAATTATTTTTGATCGAAATAATTAAAAAATTCTTCTTCAAAAGATCCTTCTCCGAAGAGTTGGGCACACAGAAGAATAATAGGCTCAAAAAGGTTTGCCAAAGAACCGAGCCAACCGATCTTTTACAGCTTTGAAAGGGGAATTTATTTTCCAAGAAAATTTTTAATTTTGTAATTTTTGAATTTTATAAATAAATCTTAATTTTTAATTCTTAAAAGTAAGAAAAAATTAATAATTTAGTTTAAAAATTTAGGGTTTTAAAAATTATTTAAAAATTAAAAATTGGAAATTAAAAATTCTCCGTATCAAAGCCATTTATACTTTTTAATCTATAGAAGATGAAAGACAAACTTTCACAGTGGTTAGCAAACGAAGGATTTACGAGTGATAACAAAAAAAGTAGTTCTTCTAGACCAAAAACCAAACAAGGCAAAAATGTTCCAGCTAAGGCCAAAAAAATAGGAACAACTAAAAAAACGACTCCCCCTAAAAACACAAAGACGCATAGCAATGCATCTCCACAAAAATCAGAACCAAAGGGGGCACCAAAAAAATTTACCAATAATGATCCTTTTCTCCATCGACCAACCGTCGAAAAACGAGAAAAGTTTCATCCAACCAATTTTCTCCCGCCCAAAAACGTGGGGGATATTCGCGTGGTCCCACTCGGAGGGATGGAGCAGGTTGGAGAAAACATGATGTTTCTTGAATGGGGAAATGACATTGTGATCATCGATACGGGATTTTTGTTTCCTTCTCCAGAACATCTGGGGGTAGATGTATTGATCCCGGATATTTCTTATCTGATCAAAAATAAACACAAGATCCGAGGCGTGATCTACACGCATGGACATCTCGATCATATCGGAGGAGTGCCTTATATTTTACCGGAATTGGGTTATCCGCCGATGTATGCGACTCGATTGACGAAGGAGCTCATCTTTGCGCAGGGACAAGAACACGGGATCAACGAGAAGCTAAAAATCACAGAAATCACCCCAAAATCGAAGATCAAACTGGGGAAGTTTGAGTTTGAGTTTTTTCACATCAATCATTCGATCCCGGATGGAGTGGGAATTGTGGCAAAAACGCCCTATGGATCAGTTGTTCACAGCTCTGATTTCAAATTTGATTACAATCCTTCTGACGATCAACCGATTGATCTAGGACGAATCGCCCAGATTGGGAAAAACGGAGTCGCACTCGCGCTCGTAGACTCGACGAGCAGTATGAAATCTGGTCATACGCTCTCCGAGTCTGTAATCGAAGAAACCCTCGAAAAAATCGTCTGCCAGGCCCGAGGACGGCTTATCATGGCTACTTTTGCCTCCAATATTGGTCGAATCTCAAAAATTATCGAAGCGGCAGAGCGATGTGGTAGGACGGTTTTTCTCTCTGGGAGATCCATGGAACGAAACGTGGCCATTGCCAAAAAACTCAACTATCTCCGATGTCGTGAGAATTCTGTGCAAAGAATGGGACCTGCGGCAGATAAGATGGCTCCCGATAAAGTTCTCATCCTCTCTACCGGCTCTCAGGGAGAAGAGCTTGCTGCGCTGACGCGGATGGCAGCGGGAACTCACGCAAAGATAAAGTTAACTGAAAACGACACTGTGGTGTTTTCTTCTTCACCTATCCCAGGGAATGAGATGGCTATCGTGTCGGTACTCAATAATCTCGCCGAAGTGGGGGTCAAAATGATCGATTATAAGCAGATGGACATCCACGTCTCCGGACATGCACATGCCGATGAGTGTAAATTGATGACATCGCTGCTCAACCCTAAGTATTTTGCCCCGATCCATGGAGAAGGATTTATGCGGCATGCGCATCGGGATCTAATTGTGGAGAATCTACAGATAAAAAAAGAAAGAACTTTTATCATGCAAAATGGACAGGGAGTGACCCTCAATGCAAAAGGCGCTCGACTCATGCAGGACAAAGAGCGAGTAGCCGGCAGTGAAACACTCATCGAACTCGGAGAAAAGGTCCATGATCAGGTTCTCGAAGATCGGAAGTTTATGGCCGAAAATGGGATCATTCTCGTTAATTTACAATTACAAAAAGGAAAAATCAAAAAGCTCGATATTCGAGCACGAGGATTTCTCTACATGAACATGGAGCATGAGATCTTTAAATTGCTCGAAAAAGAAGTCCGACACAGTTTCGAAAGAAACTATGATCCAGCTCGACCGATTAAGGTCCTCGAGAAGCCGATCAAGATTGCCGTGCAAAAATTTATATTGCAAAAGACAAAGAAAGAACCGGTTGTGGAGATTGTGGTGAATGAGTAAAAAAAGTAGAAGCCGTCATCCCGCCTCTCCTACGACCTGTCTGTCGAATCCTCCCGAGTACTCGAGATCAGCAGAAGAAGGGAATATCTGAATATTCCTCAAAGAAATGAAGGGGGGAATGATGTAGACTTTTTATAACCGCTGGAGATGTTTATATTTCTGCAAATGGGCCAGAAATTAAGCCGATTTTTGAGTCTTCGCATTTAGAGCGGCTTTTTTCGAAGCTCTCCCGATAAAAATTAGGCTTCCCGATTCATCAGGATAAAGCCATACAAAATTAATCCCATAGAATGTTTTGTTTGGAAGTGTGATAAATTACTAGAAAATCATCTCCCGCCTCTCGCCAATCTCGCATATTTTTATCAATTTTCGTATTTTTAAGCACTGAATTTTGAGGTCTTTTGGCTGGAGCATCCCAGTCTGCCGCATTAATTTTTTTGATTTCGCCATTCCAGTTGGTTTTATCCAAAAAGTACTCGGCAAATTCTGCCCAACTGACGGGATCACCGGTGTTTTGCAAATGGTAGTGGCCGGAGGAAGGAGTATTTTTGACGAAGTTTTCTACTACAAATTTGGCCAGATCTAGCGCGTAGGTCGGGCGACCGATTTGGTCATGGATGATTTGTAATTCGTTGTGAGTTTCGGCCAAGTTGAGGATGGTTGAGACGAAATTTTTCTTCCCCGGGCCAAAGATCCAACTGGTCCGGATATTCCAGTAATTGACACCAGAATTTTCGAGTAGTTCTTCGGCTTGAGCTTTTGTTTTTCCATAAAAGTTTAGTGGATTCCGCTGAGTTTTTTCGGGGATTTCTGTGCCGTGTGGATGGTGGTCGAAGACGTAGTCGGTTGAGAAGTGGATGATGGGGATTTGAGATTTCAAAAGGTTGTCCAGGGCATGGACGTTTATTTTTTCACACATTTTCATTTCTCTTTCGGCTTGATCGACGGCAGTGTAGGCGCCACAGTGGATGATTTGATTCGGCTTATTTGTACTTAAAAAATCTTGGACCGCTTCAAAATCCAGCAGATCTAGTTCATCGCGACCTGGTGCGAGTAAATCTACATTCTCTTGTTTCAGAACTTTAAGAAATTCAGAGCCCAGCAGGCCGGTTTTGCCCAGAAGGAGGACTTTCATGCCTCAAAAGTAGTAGATTCAATAAAAAAAGGCAATTTATGAACACTCTAGGCAATGCCCGCGAAAGGAAAGATCAACTTCTTTGAGTGCGAAGCCTTTTTCTTGCGTGAGTTGTTGTCCGATCGAGTCTCGGTAGTCGAGGAAGATTTCTTCGGCATTGCCACACTTATCACAAATCAGGAAGTGATGATCATCCGTGTTGGCCGGGTTGGCACAGAGGATCCATTGTCCCTGATGTTCGTGAACCAGATCGATGTCAGAAAGTCTTTTTAAAATTCGATAGACGGTCGCGAGATCTAAATCTGATAGTTTTTTTTGGATTTCAGCGACCGAGAGGAAATTATTTACCTCTTCAAAAAGTTGAACGACATTTCGGACCCCTTTGGTACAACGCCAATTTTTGGCTTCAAATTTTTTTGTTACGTAGTCAAGATACTGCATTTTTTTATCAGATTATTTTGAACCATTTTATGAAGAAGAAAATGGAAATCAAATGTTTTTATTTTGTTTTGCAAGGATATTGCAAAAACTTCTTAACTCTTTGTAGGATTGAGTTGTGATTAATGCAAAATATTTGCAAATTAGGTCGTGAGGGTGGTCAAAATCGCTGGCTTAATCAACAAAATAGCTCCCAAGATGAGAAGTACAATTCCTCCGACAAAATGAGAAACTCGGACGATCTTCGGAGAAAAGACGGTGAGCGAGAGCGTCCACATCGCGATACAAAAAACAATGATATCATCGAGCATGTAGGCCATGGTGTAGATGAAGATGGCGACGAGATTTTCAATCAGTGAAGTTTGCAGTGATATGAGGGTAGCCGTAAACGTGGTCGGAATTGCAAAAGAACAGAGCAGTTCGACGGCGTTGACTGAAAAAGCCAAACCAATAATCCCCAAGAGGACCATTATAAAGTTTTCTCGATTCAGTACTTCTGACATTTTGAGATGAAATCTTTTTTTGCTGTCGGCATCTCGAACTTCACATTCGATCTGGGCCTTGCGTGCGCTCCAGATGGAGAGTCCTCCGGCTCCTAGAGCGAGGATCCCCACCGCACGAAATATCCACTCCATGAAGGCAGTGGTCGCGAGGAAGGTAGAAATCTGGGAAAACCCAAAAAGGTAAGCCAGAAGGGCACCAGCATAGATGATCCCCGAAGATCCGATGAAGACGCCTCCGATGAGCCACATTTTTTTCCGATCATCCATGGTGAGGAGAAATCCGATCAGGATCAGGAGTGTCCACATGGCACAGGGATTGAACCCATCGACGATCCCGAGGATGAAGCTCATCACGGGCCAGGAGTATTCCAGATATTTTTTCCATCCATTTGGTTCTTTTTTTATTTCCTCTATTTTTTCTCCATTGTCTTTTGGGGGCCCGAGAGATTTTTCGATCGCGCTGAGGATGGCTTTTTTATCGAATCCCACGATTACGGTATCTTCAAAAATATTGGTGGGGACCCCCGTCGGTTTCATGTTAAATTCAGCCATTCTTTCGGCCCAGAGTTTTCGATTCTCCGCATCGTGCCAGACTTCAAACTCTTTAATTTCCAGTGCTGGATACATTTTTTTGAGTTCCGGAAACCATTTTTTTTCCTCATGACAGTGGGGACATTCCGCTCCGTGAAAAAATTCTAGAACCGGGAGTTGCTGAGCTTGTACTTCTGATTGCGTGTCAAAAAAAGAAGGGCTCCCAATAAGGCTTATTCCACTCAATGTAAAAAATAACCCGATGCCGAAGAAAACTTTTTTCATTCTGGCCGCGATTATGTAATAATGATTCAGAAAAAGCAAAACAAAACACAGATTGATCGCTGATTACGCAGATTTCACTGATTAAAATGCAGAAGTTTAACCACTTTTAGATGCTCAAGTTTGAAAAGGTGTCGTTGTCGATTGGAAAAAATGAGATTCTCCGGGATCTGAGTTTCGAGGTGACGCCAGGAGAGATGGTGGCGGTGCTGGGAGCTTCTGGGGCAGGAAAATCGTCGGTGTTTAAGCTCCTCACCGGAGAGAAGCGCCCGACGATTGGGTCAATCAAATTGGATCAGTTTCCACTTGAAAATGTGTCTCGATCGGGGCTCCAAAAATATCGACGGCAGATTGGAGTGGTGTTTCAAGATTTTCGACTTCTCAAAGGAAAAACGGTCTATGAAAATGTGGCTTTTGCATTGGAGGTTTGTGGATTGGAAGACGTAGTTCAGTACAAGGTCCCAGAGCTTCTGAGTCTCGTCGGGTTATCTGAAAAAATGCATCACTTCCCCAAAGAATTATCTGGAGGAGAAATTCAGAGGGTGTCGATTGCACGTGCGCTGGTGCATGATCCCAAACTTCTTATTGCTGATGAGGCGACTGGAAACCTTGATCCTAAAAGTTCTCGGGAAGTGGCGGAGGTTTTTGAAAAGCTAAATAAAGAAAAAGATATTACGATTCTTTTTGCGACGCATGATCCGGTCATGATCCGGCGGCTATCACCTCGGGTGATTCGGCTCGAAGATGGGAAGGTTTTGTTCGATAAAAAAGGAGGGACGCCGGAGGAGCTTTTTGAGGGAATTTTATAAATGCAGAAGTAAGAAGGAAGAATGTAGAATTGATTTTCAAGTTCTGCATTCCGAATTCATCATTCTAAAATTCCTAGAATGTTTTTTGTAACTTTTCTTCCAAGATTCCGGCTACATCTGGAGCAAAAAGATTCATAGATTGGCCGAGGAATTCTCGAGCGAGCTGAGTTTTTGGTAGTTTTTCAACCTCCGCATTGAGGACGGTGAGCTGATCGATTCGGAGTTCTTCGTTTTGCACTTTTCGGAGGAAAGCGATGATGTATTTGTTTAGGAGTACTTCCTGTCCGACTTGTTGTTCTTCTTTTCCGAGGGCAAAGAGTTGTTTGAGAAGAACATATCGATCAAAACTTTCGACTCCCGTATCGGTTGGAGCAAAAGCGATCTGGTCAGTGGATTGATCGACAATTACAAAAAGATTTTCGATTCCGGCGATTTCTTGGAGGAGTTCTTCGTCTTGTGTTTTGGTTTTGACCAGGGCGAGGATGTCAGAATTTTTGATACTGGCCAGGTTTCTTCGTTTTGTGATCTCGAGATTACGAGCCGTGTAGAGAACCTGAGCGATCGATCGAAAAGTTTTTTGAGCCGATACAATATCTTTTTTTGCGGCGGAGTCTTTCCCAACCAAGAGTTGATCCACTCCGGTGAGGAGTTTGGATCGGGAGATAACCAGTTTTGCTCGGATAGCTCGAAGTTGAGCTTTTGACAGCAAAAGATCATCCGGGATCTCGTCGTGTCCAGCGAGGACGGTATCGGTGCGGAGTGTTAGTTTGTCCCCGGCATTGAGGACGGCTTTTCGGTTGTTGAGGTCAAAAACATGAACCCAGTTTTTTTCAGGAGTGATCTCTGTCTCCCCACTACCAGAGACGTTCACGAGAAATTCAGCGCCTGGGGCACTCTCGACCACGCCTCGTTCGGTCGCGATTTCTGCTCCTCGGAAGGCGGTATTTTTGAGTTCTCCTTTTTCGAGGAAAATTGTTTTGTCATCTACGACCTGAAAAGAAGTTCTTGTTCTGGCCGTAGAAACCATTTGATTTGGGAGTGTAACTTTGGCTTCCGCATTGTTTCCGACTCGGACGAGGTCTCCCACTTGGAGATCCATTTCTTCTTTGACTAGGATAGTTTTTCCTTCTCGGACGATCTCGACAGGGCCAAATTTTGGTAAAATTTTCCCGGCATAGATGTCTTCAGAAAGGTTGGAGAGCATCCAAAAAACTCCAATACTCGCGAGAGCGACAGCGGTAGTGAGTTGTTTCCGAGAATTTAAAACCCTACGCAAAAATATTTCCAAAAAGGAAGGAAGAGGGGTTTTATTTTTTTCTTGGACAAAAGCACTTAAGATGTGTTGTCGAGTTTCAGTAGATGGTTTGAATTCAGTTTTTGTTGTTTGATGAAAAAACTTGGTCAAACGTTTTTCTAAGTCTCCAAAATCCATTTATAAACTTTGTTACACCCGTATAAACGAAAGAACGGCCGTTTTGTTACAAAAAATTGTGATAAAAAACTCATTGAATTTCACCGCCGCCGAGACAGACATCCCCTTGATAAAACACCACCGATTGTCCCGGGGTGATGGCTCGCTGGGGCACCGAAAAATAAACGGATCCGTTGGTTTCATCTTTTAATCGCACTAGGCAAGACTGAGAGCTCTGTCGATAGCGGATTCTCGCT
Source organism: uncultured Candidatus Peribacteria bacterium (assembly GCA_964344165.1). Taxonomy (GTDB): domain Bacteria; phylum Patescibacteriota; class Gracilibacteria; order UBA4473; family UBA4473; genus CAYFMH01. The sequence continues at coordinate 8,691 of CAYFMH010000060.1, forward strand.
TCACAAAAAATTTCATCCCCTTCTGGTTTTGCCCCCATCCAGTTGATTTTTTTGACCTGCAGCACGGGGACAAAGAGTAATTTCTCATCCTGGCTGACGATGAGTTGGTTTTTTTTTAGGTTTTTTCCGATCACAAACCAGGGGGATTCTGCCGCTCCTTTTACTCCTCCGATGCCGAGTTTCCTCTGACCAATCGTATAAAAACTTAATCCCGTGTGCTGCCCTATCTCTTTGCCTTCTGGAGTTATCATTGGGCCTGGGGATTGAGCGATATAATTTTCGAGGAACTGAGCATAGTTTCGCTCTCCGATGAAGCAGATCCCCGTGGAATCTTTTTTGTCAGCGTTTTTAAAGCCATGTTTTTGCGCTATTGCTCGTACTTCTGATTTGGTCAGATCTTCGAGCGGAAAAATCACTTGAGCGAGTTGGTCTTGATCCAGCGCATGGAGGAAATAGGTCTGATCTTTATTTTTATCTTTTGGAACGTGCAGTTCGTGTTTTTGGGTTTCTTCGTTCCAGGACTTTTTGGCGTAGTGGCCCGTGGCGATGAAGTCAGCCTTCAATTTTTTCGCTTGCTCGAGAAAAGCGCCAAATTTGATAAATTTATTGCAGAGGATGTCTGGATTGGGGGTGCGTCCGGCTTTGTTTTCTGCCAAAAAATACTCAAAAACATCCTGCCAATATTCGCGTGAAAAATTAAAGCTATAAAAAGGAATGCCTAATTTTTCAGCGACAGATCTGGCATCGAGCGCTTCTTTTTCGGCTGGGCAGGGGCCATCAGATTCTTCCCAGTTTTTCATAAAAATACCGATCACTTCATATTCCTGCTCTTGTAATAGCTTGGCAGAAACCGAAGAATCTACGCCCCCCGAGAGACCAACGATGACCCGCTTTTTCATTGGATTTTACATACCAAGAAAGGAGCTAAAAAGCAACTAAAAGCCCATAAAATCACCGAATTAACCCTAAATTTAGAGAGTTTAAAAAATAAGAAGCTTTCGTTTTTCCTTTGACTTTCTTTTTTGTATGGCTATATGTACTAGTGTACTGATACATAATTTTAAACCATGTCCGACAAAGACAAAAAATACCTCCGAGAGCTGGCCGAAGCGCTGGTACAAATCAATGATGCTAAATTAGCTGAAGATTTCCTCAGCAACATCCTTACGCCCCCAGAAAAAGAAGAAATCGCCCGACGTCTCCAAATCGTAAAAATGCTGATGAAAGGTGTGCCTCAGAGAGAAGTAGCAGAAAAATTAGGTGTCAGTGTAGGCACGGTCAGTCGCGGAGCGAGGGAGCTGAAGTATGGAGCGAAGGGGTTTGAAAAAATTCTTAGTAATGATTAATGAACAGTTGGCGAGTAAATCTTCAATCTGGAATTAGGAATCTTCGATTAAATGAATTAATAAAATTTCCATCACTGTAGATTGAAGATTGATAATTGAAAATTTTGAAATGACAAAACATACAACACTTACTTTCGGATCATTAGCTTTGGTCGAGTCCAGAGCAGTCGTTCCCTACATGGATTCTGCCAAAATCTTCCAATCCCTCTACCAGGACTATGCTCACAAAATGCTCCTGGAATCCAAAGATGTCTCTCCGATCTATGGACGGATGAGTTTGATCGGGGTTGCTCCGATTTTGCACCTGCAGGGGAAAAATGATCATTTTTGCGTAGAGAGTTTGAATGCACGTGGGAAAGTTTTTTTAGACGCTCTTCCTAAATCTGATTTTGAAGTAAATCTATCGGACGGAAAAGTCACTGGAACAATCAAAAAACAAACCAAAGACACCGAATCCAAAGACTACGCCCACAAAAAAAATG
>CAYFMH010000061.1:0-10261 GCA_964344165.1 uncultured Candidatus Peribacteria bacterium
TTTTCTCTGAAATCGCTTATTTATGCACTTAAATCGGATAGGTGTGAAAATTTACGTGGAAAAAAATTGACAAATATGCACAAAGCAATATAATGTATTTGATAGGGGGTGTTCTTTTACAGTATATTTTTTAGCAGGCACTTATCTGTGTTTGATTCGTTTGTATAGCAAGGCAATTGAAGTTTCAAATTTCCTTGTTTCGACTCGAATCGAGTTCGGATGTCCTGTCTGCTTTTAGTCGGGCTACTGATTTGATAATAAAATAAATATTGTCAGCTCTGTAGTTCAGACTGAAACACGTCCTTGTCTTAAGTGGAGGAGTATGATGGATAGCCAGTTTAATGCGATCCGTAGGCTTTACCAGCAAAAAGTTAAAAAAGAAACGATACTTGGTACGTTTCTTTTGTTCCTTTCGGTGGGAATGAGTATCTCCACCGACCTGCTGTTGTTGGAAAAAAAACCTGAGGGGGGATTCCTCTGGTTTGGCTTTGGACTTCTTGCGGTATTCCTCTGGCTTCGTTATTGGCTGGTGAAATATCGTGTGGCTAATGACTTTTTTGGCTATAATACGGATGAGTGCAAAGATCTCATCCAATTTATCGTCGAAGAAAGCAAGCGCTCGTAACAGCACAGGGCATTTCAACAAAGCACAGAAGAAGCGGAGATTGGCATTTATGTTGACCTCCGCTTTTTGATTTGCTCCAATAATCATCTTCTTTGCAGTCTGTTTAATAATTTAAAATTAATCTGAAGATGTTTTTTGAGTAAAAACAAAAGAAGATAAAAAGGTGGATTTTTACTTCAAAAGCGTGTAAAATAGATACAACTAACTGAATTTTGCTATGTTTGGTCGAAAAAAAGCTCCGGCCGTAAAAATTCCTTCTTCTGTCCTTAAAAAAGAGGCCGAGAAGATTGCCAAACAAATGCTTAAACGAGAAGAGGACAAAGAAAAAAAGCGAATTCAGAGAGAAAAAGCCAAAGAAAAAGCGGTCAAAAAAGTAGAACGGAAAAAAAATGATGATGCGAATTGGGAAGGATTTGCCGGAGAGGGCCTTAACCGTGAGATTTATGGAGGGATTTGGATTTCTTTAGCAGTACTGCTGACGGCGGTATTTTTTTCTGATGCGGAGGTATCGGTTCGGGTTTCTGATTTTTTTGAGTTTTTATTTGGGATTGGGCGGTGGATTTTGATTATCCTAGGAGTGGGTTTGGGAGTGACATTGTTATCTCGAAAAGACATTCATTTTCCGCCCCTTCGAGTGTTGGGATTTCTCTTGTTTTTTGTGACTCTTTTGGGACTTCTCAATCTTCTCCTTCCACACAATGAATCTCTGGCACTCTCTCGAGATTATGGGGGTGCGGTTGGGTTTACAATCGACTTTTTTCCTCGGGAGTTTCTGGGGGATGCCGTGACATTCGTTATTTTGTTAGGTTTATTGTGGATTTCGGCCGTTTTGGCTTTTGGGATTCGAGTTTCTGCGATTCTCAATCATATCAAAGGAATCAAAGAAGTGGAGGTTAAATCTGGTAAGAAAGCAGTTGTTGCGGAAACAAAGAAGGAAGAAAGTTCGTTGAAAAGAAAACATTTTGAAAATGAATTGGAAATCATTGATTCGACAGGAAATGGAAAAACAAAAAAGGATAAAAAAGCGGCGGAAGATATCGATCTCACTCCTGAAGACGAGCTCACCGAAGCCAAAAATCGAGCACTTGAGGGGGAATGGGAACCGCCAAGTTTGGATTTGCTTAAAGACACACATGCAACCATAACTGTGAATGAACGAGACTTACGAAAAAAAGCCGAATCCATCCGAGAAAAATTGGATCAATTTGGGTTGGATGTGGAGATGCGATCAGTTCATGTGGGGCCCACGGTGACCCAGTTTACGCTTGAACCATCGGCTGGGGTAAAACTGACGAAAATTACGGCACTGAAAAATGATTTGGCGCTTGCTCTAGCCGCTCCGGCGATCCGTATCGAGGCGCCCATCCCGGGACAAAAATTAGTTGGGATTGAGATCCCAAATGAAAATCGAGCGATTGTGGGGATGCGCGAGATACTGGAATCAGAGGGATGGGAAGAAAATCCAGATGCCAATCTGAAACTTGCCGTAGGAAGAGATGTAGCTGGAAAACCAGTGGTAGCGGATCTGGCCAAAATGCCCCATCTTTTGATCGCTGGTAAAACTGGATCAGGAAAATCTGTAGCCATGAATGCCTTTTTGATTTCTCTGCTCTGGCAGAATTCTCCAGAGAATTTGCGAATGATTTTAGTTGATCCAAAACGAGTAGAACTCTCGATGTACGATCATCTACCACATTTGCTTACTCCGGTAATTGTAGAACCAGAAAAATCTGTCTCCGCGCTTGCCTGGGCGGTGGCAGAGATGAACCGACGATACAAAGACTTCGCTCAAAAACGATGTCGAAACATCACCGAACACAACGAAAAATATCCAGAAGAAAAAGAACCATTCATCGTGATTGTGATTGATGAGCTGGCGGATCTGATGATGGTCGCCGGAAAAGATGTCGAGGCTGCGATCTGTCGGATCGCTCAGATGGCTCGGGCGGTAGGGCTCCATCTGATCATTGCGACTCAGCGTCCGTCCGTGGATGTCGTGACGGGGCTCATCAAAGCGAATTTGCCGGCTCGTATGGCGTTTAAAGTTTCATCAGGGATTGATTCTCGAACGATTATTGATGGGATAGGGGCAGAAGATCTCCTTGGTTTTGGGGATATGTTGTATATGGATGGAAACACAGGGACGCTCTCTCGGTCTCAGGGAATCTACATCTCCAATGAAGAGGTCGAGCGGGTCACCAACAATATCAAATTACAGTTCCCAGAGCAGATGATGAATGATGAGATCACAAGCCAATCGATCGAAGGAATGGCCAAAGGAGGAGTACTTACTGCGGGGATGGAAGAAGTGAGTGATGATGATCTAGATGATCTCTATGAAGAAGCGGTGGATACCGTGATTGAGACGGGGAAAGCTTCGGCGAGCTTCCTTCAGCGTCGGTTTGAGATCGGGTATGCTCGAGCGGCTCGGATCCTCGATCAGATGGAATCTCGGGGCGTGATTGGTCCGGCGAAGGGAGCGAAGGCGCGGGAGATATTTGGACGGGGGGAGTAAAACGCAGAAACACTGATTAGACCACAGATGGTGCAGATTACACTGATTATCATCCTTCGTTCCCGAGTGCTCGGAACGGTGAACAGGTGCAGATTTCGCTGATTGAATCAATTATTCTTTTTTTGTTTTTGTACTCAAAATAAAAATGAAGATCCCCCTGTGCGCCGAAGCTTCAGCGAAGGCTGTATCATGTGTAGGGTGTGCGTTTCAAGATAATTTATCATTTGAGATGACAAATAAAAAAGTCAATTTTTTTGTTGACAAAATATTGTACATAGGTATTTGTCCTGAGGTTCGCAAAATGCGGATTTATTATTTCTTAACTTTTTTTAAAATGTTAGATGGTTTGAATGGTACTACTCCAGCAGATTCTCTTGGTGAATTAGTTGAAGAGAGACCAAAGGGAACTGGAGAAGAGGATTCTTTTGATGGTCTTGTGCATACTGAAGAAGATGCTGGAGGACTTAAGACGGTTGAACCAGTAGCAGATACTTTTGATAACCTCGTTGCTACTGAAATAGAAGCAACAACAGAAAAAGTCGAAAAGGCAGCTGCTTAAAAATCAATTTTTATACCTGCTCCAGAAAGTAAAAAAACATTTTCATCCTCGGCCAGGATTCCTGAGTCGGGGGTGTTTTTTTATAAAAAAAGAACCGCTACCCGAAGGCAGCGGCCGAAATATCAGATTTTCCGTTCTTCATTATTTCCTTTTTTTTGGGGATTCCCGTTGCGGGTTGCCCTACTTGAGATATGGTACTTGCGTTCTTCGGGTTCGCGAGGGACCTCAAGTCATGAAGAACAGCACTCTACTTTTTCCCTCCTTTTCCAAATTATTGGGATTGGAAATAGGTGGTTGGGAATCATCCCCCTAAACCACCTTCCAGGACAAGTTTTTGCTTCCTATCCCCCGTATAGAGATTCAGGCCTAGAAGCGCCCGAATCGTGGTCTGGAAGATGGTGATGATCCCTGTCGGGGTCAAGGCTTGCAACAGCGTGACAAGCCAGATCATGAAGGCCATGACCGTCTCCATCATCAAAGTTATGCCCGGTAGGGGGGCACGCCCATGCTCTCCGGAGTGAGAGCAAAAAAAATTTTATCTAAAAGGAGGATAAAACTCTCATCGCTCTCACTAAAACAAAGGAATTTTTATAAAGACGAAAAATCAAAGATCGAACATTTGTTTCTGAAAAACTCTGAAGATCCAGGTTTATCTGAAAAAGCTAAATGCGGCCGGTAGATTAGCAAAAAATTTTGATTTTACAAAAACTTTACTCCAAGCACAAAAATCCTACTATTCTTTGTGATGAGAGAATCATTATCCATCCGGTGGCATTCTCGAGCAGGACAAGGGGCCGTGACGGCCGCCAATTTCTTTGCTGAGGCTTTGGCCAAGATGGGGCACAGCGTGCAGAGCTTCCCTGACTTCGGAGCAGAAAAGCGGGGAGCGCCGGTGGTAGTTTTTAACCGGATGGCGGCTAAGGAGGTCGTGCTCGATGATCCAGCTCATCTCACGCATGTCAAAATTGTAATTTTGGTCGATCCGACCCTGGTAGGAGCGGAGTTGGATTATGATGATATTTTAGCTGGACTTGAGGATGATGGGATTCTTTTTATCAATACCGCTAAAAAGGAAGGATCAGAATTTAACAAAAAATTCAAAGGCCAAATCTACCACCTCAATGCCACCCAAATCGCGCTCGATACAATCAAACGAAATATCCCCAATGTGGCCATGATGGGAGGGCTGACCAAGATTTGTGATTTGGATGAAGGACAGATGAAAAAAGTGCTTAAAGAACATTTATCTGCTTATTTCCCTCCAGAAATCGTGACGAAGAATATGGGAGGATTTGAACGAGGGTTGGTCGAAGTATTAAGTATAAAGTAGCAAGTATTTTAAGAAAAGAAGATAGTATATGGTATATCGTATATGGGGAGAAGATTTATACATTTTAAACACTTCCCTGAAATCCCCATATACCATATACTACATACCAAATACTCCTTAAACTTGATACTTTTTATAACTCATGAGTCAAAAACCCATAAAAGAATTACGAGTGATTCATTCTGACTTGCCGTCAGAGGAAACTTCCTGGAAACAGGTTTCGGCAGGGGGGATGGTCACCGATACGGGGAACTCTGAGCTCTACAGCACGGGGAACTGGGTTCCGACGAAGCTGTGTTTCGTCAAAGAAAATTGTATCAACTGTGGACTCTGCTGGCCGGTGTGTCCGGATGATGCGATTATTTTTGACGATCAGGGAAATATGATCGGCATAGATCTCGATCACTGCAAAGACTGTGGACTCTGCGTAGAAGCCTGTCCGGCTAATAAAAATCCAGACCAAGCGAAGCATGCGTTGGTGTTTGAGGATGATTATAAAGGTGACTTCTAAAATTTTAGATTTATGATTGCAGATTTCTGATTTTAAAAATTAAGATTTATTTAAAAATTTGAGCTTAAAAATTAAAAATTCTCTATAAAAAACATGGCTAAAATCACAAAGCGGACCGAAAAAGTACTCGACGGGAATCATGCCGCCGCGGAAGCTCTGCGGCAGATCAATCCAGATGTGTTTGGATTTTATCCGATCACTCCCACCAGCTACATCGGTCAGAAATTCTCTGAGTACGTCGCCAACGGCGAAGTGGAGACAGAATACGTCTCGGCCGAATCAGAACATGCCGCTATGTCAATTTGCGTGGGTGCGGCGGCTGCGGGAGGGCGAGCGTGTACGGCGACGGCTTCTCAGGGACTGCTGCTTATGATGGAGGTTCTCTACAATGCAGCGGGGACACGGCTTCCTATCGTTCTCATCAATGGAAATAGATCTCTCTCGGCACCACTCTCGATCCATTGTGATCACGGAGATGCAATGGCGGCTCGAAGCACCGGATTTATCCAGCTTTTTGCGGAGAATGCACAGGAGGCTTATGACTTCCTGCTTTGCGCTAATCAAATCGCCGAAGACAAAAAGGTTCGTCTGCCGCTGATGGTGTGTATGGATTGTTTTCAGACGACGCACACGCAGATGAATGTGATGATAGAGTCAGACAAAGACGTCCAAAAGTTTGTAGGAGAACCGGTGCTGGTCAAACCTCTACTCGATGTAGAAAATCCAACGTCTTATGGAAACTTCGATAAGCCGGATTTCTACATGGAACATCGACGATCACTCCTCGAGGGGATGATCCAGTCTGAATCCAAAATCAAAGAAGTTTTTGCGGACTTTGCTAAAACTTTCAATCGAGGATCTGATGATCTGGTAGACGAATACGGCGACAAAAAGGCCAAAATTGGAATTGTGGTGATGGCTTCCACAGCTGGGACAATCCGACGGACGGTTGATTTTCTTGCCAAAAAAGGTGTCAAAGCCAGTCTTATCCGTCCAAAAGTTTTTCGTCCGTTTCCTTTCACCGAACTGAAGAAATCACTTTCTCACTTCAAAAAAATACTCGTTCTGGATCGGGATACACCGGCGGGGGCCCATTTAGGACCTCTGGGAGTAGAGATTGCCGCTCTTTTTGCGGGGGATAGTCAGTCTCCAATCATAAAAAATGCAATCTTTGGGCTTGGTTCTCGAGAAACTACATACGAAGATTTTGCTGACGTGGTGAAGGATTTTGATAATCTTCCAGAAGTGCCGATGTGGATTAATTTACGAGAGTAGTTTAGTGCAAAACTATTTCTTCTCCTGCGACGGGAGATCCCTCTCCTCGGTGTTCAGCTCCAGTTCGAGTGGTTGGGTCTGGTTTTATTTTTTCTCTATCTACCAATATCTTTGCGGTCAGCATCAAAAATTTTTCTCGGGCCCACTCTAGATGTAATGCATTAAAAAATACTCGGGCTTCTGCAAATTTTTGAACATTAAGTCCAGGGTTACTGTTTTGAGCAAGCGCTTCATAGAGCCAATTATACCCTGCTCGGACTCCTGCAGAAAAATCGTTTTTGGTTACACTTGCAGGATTATCTGAATATTCATCGATAAGGGCTCTGGTAGAGGGTTCTGATTGCCAGGTTTCATTTTCTAAGATAAACTTTTTGAGAACGTCGTTATCTTTGGGATCCAGAGTTTTGTCAATTGTCTTTTGAGTCATTTCTCTGAGAGAAAGTTTTTTTAACATATTTCTTAGAAAAAAAATTCTCGCAATTTCAAAATCATCAGTACTGATTCCAGGATTTTGGTTTTGAATTAGGAGTCCCAAAGCCATTTCTTCTGCTGCTTTTTGTTTTTTATCTGGAGAAAAAGTAGGTCTTCCTCTGGAAACACCCTCCAAACATTTTTCATAAAGGGCTTTTATACCTGGATTTATTCCCCAGTTTTCTTCTCTAGAAAAAAATCGTCTAAAAATTACACTTATCCTTCCTCTTTCTTCTTCACTTATTTTTCCTAATCTTGGGATGCCATCACTTGCTCGAGGAAGAAGATGTCGGTCTACCAGTGAGTGCATAAGATTTCGTAATTCTTCTATTGATATTTCCAAAAAATGAATTCTTAAATCCTTTTCTAATACTTCTGCTTGTGATTTAAGATCTATGTTATATCTAAAGAAAATATCTTTAAACCTTTTTAATGATGGTTTATTCCCTCTTCCAAAATAAGCCTTTAATTCTTTTCTTAAATTTTTAATAGGAGCTTCTTCAGATTCTTCTTTATCTTCAGGATTTTTTATTTCACTTAAATCTATTTGATGCTGAGTTAGGATTCCCTTCAAATCTACTTCTACAAAATGGCCATCTCTTTCTTTTTCCCGTGCTTGTGCTTGTTCAAGTCTTTTATGAAATTTTTTAATCACTTCCATCCCTGCCGTTCCACGTGGAGCATGAATTTTTATCATTTTTTCCATTTCTTGTTGAGACAAAGCCTGCAATGGTTTTATCGATCCATGCTCTTTCCCGTTTTCCCCATAAAACCCATCTGCTTCTAATTTTTGTAATTGTTGAATTCGGCGTATCCTTCGCAACCGAGCGATTTTTTTTTCTGCTTCTTGTTCAGTCAATATCCCCGTTTCTTTTTTCGTTTTTATATCAGCCATTTCTGGAGAATCTGCTGGAATTTCTACAATTCCTTCTACTCCCTCTAGAGTTTCTAATTTTTCAAGTACCGCAAGACGTTTTGAAGCTTGGGCTAAGTCAGGCCTGCTTTCGGCCTCGAGAAGAGGAGCTATTTCTCTAAATCGAGTCCATTTTAGTAGATCGCTTTCTACTGCTTCCCAAAGGGGTTCTCGAGATCTTATTTTGTCTTTTTCTTGCGTTTCTACAGTAGTTAAATAGCTGAGTAGAGATTTTTTTAATCTATCTATAGAAGGGTTTTTAACATTCAGTACAGTCTCTGCATTGCTTCGTTCCTCGGCTCTCAAAAATGGCAGGATTTCTTTTGTTCCTAGTTCTTTTAAAGTTTTTACATCCATAGCAATTCGGACTCTTTGTTTAATTCTTCGTATTGTTTCTAAATAAGGGATTCCTGGGGAAGCATTCTCTAGTTTTAAAACTAGAGATGGTTCTTCTGAACTTTTTAATTCAAATATTTCGGCCATTTCTTTTTCATTTTACACAAAATTTATAATTTTTTTAATTTTTTGTGAACAAAAAGTTTGTTTTTATTTTATTTTTATATTTCCCTTTTTATAAAAAAGGTTGAATTTTGATTTCTATTTATTTATTTTTCTATTCCATGGACATTTTTTCAGAATTTATCCAGCAGGTTGTGCCGGATACGCACAATACGTTTTATGTTTTGCTGATTTTGATTGCGGCGATCTGGACAGCTGGTCGAATATTTTCTTATTTTCGGATACCTACTGTGCTGGGAGAGATTATTGCGGGTATTATCATTGGGCCGGCGATGCTGGGATTGATCCCGGAGAGCGAGGTGGTGACGGTCTTGGGAGAATTGGGGGTGTTTTTTATTATGTTTCATTCTGGTTTGGATACGGATATTCGAAAACTTGCAAAAAGTTCAAAGCTGGCCGTGCTTTTAGCACTGGGAGGCGTGTCGAGCCTTTTCATTTTGGGAGGGGGAGTGATCCTTTTATTGGGATTCCCGGTGATGACGGCTATTTTTATGGGGACAGTGCTTTCTGTTACTTCTTTTGCGGCGATTACGCGCGTGCTTCGGGATCTCAAACTATCCAAGACAAAGATTGGACAGGCCGTATTGGGAGCGACAGTAGTGGATGATGTGGTGGGATTTGTGTTACTTTCGATCGTTATTACTCTCGTGCAGACGGGAAATTTTTCACTCATAGCCATCGCCGTAGCCGTCGTAAAAGTCTTTGTTTTCTTTGGAGGAACGTGGCTGATCGGATATGAAATTTTGCCGTATTTCAATCGATTTTTAAACACCATTGGGGCAAAGGGATTTACCTTCTCTATCATTGTGGCATTCCTCTTTGGTTATTTGGCAGAAGTGATTGGATTGCATCCGATCCTTGGAGCATTTCTCGGGGGGATGTTTATCCGGCAAGAAATCACCAATCAAGAAATGTTTAACAAAATCGAAGATCGGTTTTTTGGGCTTTCTTATTCTTTTTTGGGACCGATCTTTTTTGCGTCGATTGGGATGATGATCAATCTATCCGTCTTTCAAGAAAACATGGTTCTTAATCTGGGATTGATTTTCTTGGTCTTGTTTGGTCAGTGGGTTGGGACGGGAGGAATGGCTTATTTTTTCGGGCATTTCAATTTTCGTGAATCCACCGCCATTGCAGCCGCTGCGGCTCCTCGGGGAGTGATGGAGATTATCATTGCGAAGATCGGATACGATATTTTTATCAAACTTTCTGATGGGACGCAGGTTCGATTGATTACGACAGAATTATTTTCTTCGGTCGTGGTGATTTCTCTGGTGGTGACGATTGTGTCTCCGTTTTTGATTAAAGTGACACTTTCAAAAGAAAGGATGAGAGAGTTACAGTATGAGGCTTAATGAATTAAAAATTGATTTTTATGTAAAAAAACGATATAATTCAAAAATAAAAATAATGAGTTAGAATTTGTGAATTTTGGAGACGTGGCCAGAAAAGAATTAGGAATCCGTGAATCCGGAAATTACTTTTCCCCATGCTATAAGGTTTTACTGTGGATTGCTCTGGGTGAAAGTAGTACTTTTAAGTT
>CAYFMH010000062.1:0-10060 GCA_964344165.1 uncultured Candidatus Peribacteria bacterium
TATGGCTCAGCTCGCCTTCTTAACGCTACTTCTTAGGAGATCCTAGATAGGTTCTAAGATTCTTCATCGCTACTCTCTTCAGAATGACAACGTAAAAGAAACTTTTTTTATCTCATTTTCTCATCTTATTTAAGCCAAAACCCAGCGACTTTATAAAAAAAGTATTTATTTTTTCTTGACAAATTATTTGACATGTGATATAAGTCTGGCGATTTGTTATTTTTTACTTTTTAACCCCTTTAAAAATGACAGAAAAAATTGATTCACTATCACCTGTTCCTCGTGCTTCCCGAGAACGCTCAACCAATCCTCGATGCTTTTCTAGATTTTTAGACATCAGAATGGGAGTTGTAGGGACTTCTCTCCTTGCACTAGGTGCCTGTAGTGAGGAGGAGGCAAAAAAAGATGTTCAAGAAAAAGCACTAGAAGCATTAATGGTTGGTGTACCAACAACCATCGCCTGCCGATTTGATGCTACCACCAGTCAAGATAACCTGGAAGCACAAGCGCTCGCACAGGCTAAAGAAATTGTTGCTGCTTTTCAAAAAGCAGATCGATCAGCAACAAATTATGGTCGTGAGGTTCCTCCATTTGGCGGAGGTGGCAAACAGAAAATATGTGCTAATGAAACAAAAGACCCTACGGCAGAAACTCTCAGAGATCTACTAAAAGTAATCAAAAAAAGACCAGAGTTAATCTCTGATGAAGACTGGACTAAACTCAAAAAAAATGCAGGAAAATACTCAGCTACAGCATTTTTTGAAATCGATGGAAAGAGAATATATATCTATGATATAGGATTTTCTAGCTACCCTCCAGCCCCTATGACTTACTATGAATCTGGATTTAAAAAAGCTTATAAAGGTTTTAAGACCATATCGAAGTTTTTGGCAGAATCTGAGCTTAGTTTTGAAGATATTGGAAGGAAAAAAGAAGAACTTATGGCTCATCTCCAAAAAACTCTAGAGGAAGCTATTTCTAGTAGGCGTTTTTATGCAACTGATGAGGTTTCAAAAATTTTAAAAACCCAAAAATCTATGGAAGAAGCATCAGACCAACCTTTTGTTTCTCTTGCAGACCTCGGATACACAGAAGAGCAGCTCGCAGAAAAAATTAAACAATCTTGGATCTCCAAATTAAGAGATGCAGCCAAAAAAACTCGAGCAGGCCAGTATCATGCAACAGATATCAACTTTAAGGATGAAAATATTAGAGATGAAAAAAATGTTTATTACATTTTAAAAAGAACTGGTATCACTCCAAAAGAAATCGGGATAAGTGACCTAGAAATCTCTTGCCTCACAACCACCTATGAAATGTCACAAGCAGCAAAAAATGGATCTTCTTACCAAGGACCTGGAGCTAAATTCTTGGATGTTTGCCACGCACACTTCAAAGGTAATATTCCCGAATTCAAAAAATAAGTCAAAAACGGCACAAAACTCAAAAAGCAGTCCTGATCCCCGGGACTGTTTTTTCGATTTTATTCCTGCTTTTTTTTAGGTTTATCATTGAACTTAAAAAACATTCTCACCACTTATCAGGAAACAATACTTCGGGAAAGATTTCAGATCGTCGGATTGGGTTTTCATGGGTTTGGAGATAAGGAGATATAATCCTAAAAGACGGAAAATCTCATGACATAACGATATCCGACTTTCAAAGATTGTTTTACTGGTTTGGTTGCGGGGGGAGGATACTCTCCCTACGCCTCATTCTTCGGCTACTCGAGCTTTCAGCACCTCATCTGTGTCGCTATCGCTCCTGGATTCGGGCTTGCAGTCGAACCTTATCCCGGTTCTCATCCTCCAAGCAAAAGAAAAAAGCATGGCCTCGCCCTCTTCGAGGGCAAAACCATGCTTTTTTGGTTGCCCCCGCAGGGCAGATTTTGAACCAAAACCGCAAACATTTCAAGTTAATTTACTTCGAAAGGGTCAAAGACGTGGTTCAGTTCTATGTGAATGACGTATGTCCCATGCTCAAAAAGCCTGTCCCCAAGCTGGATTATCGTCGAAAACTGCTCTATGGTCTGGTGAAATAAGGACTACACCCCATTCAAAGCTTTTGCCAATTTCAATACCTCTCGCCCCTTGCAAATGAACTCATGGAAGGCTCTCGGGTCTTTTTTCTTACGCTCGATCAAACCCCAATCAATTTGAGAGGCAATGTGTTTTTTGAAGTTGGCTCGGCTTTGGGTATTCATTCATAACCAAAGATATGCACCATTGGTTTCAGGGAAGTGTCATTTGAGTAACATCGAGAAACATTTATACGTTTCGAGTGGTGAAATCCTTCCCATAGGAAAATACTCTTTTTAGGCCGAAGTACTTCACAATCTTTTTATTGAGCCTGCTTATAGCTGTTTTGAGCCGATTACCTTGATCCACTAAAGGTTGGCCATAGACGGCTTCTTCTACGTTTATCGTTTCAATTTTGGCTTCTTTGGGGGAAGCGAACATTTTTTTGCAAAAAGCTATTTCTATATTTGTAAGGTCAGTAATAGTTTCTTTTCCGTATTTCAAATTACCGTCTACAAAAGCCAGTTCTTTGATTTGTTCTATATTAGCTTCTAGATCGTCCAATAAAGCCAAAAAATCCCGCTCCAAAAGTTTAATTTCTCCTTGAAAAGGCGGGAAATAGGATTTTTGTGCTTGAAAATTGGGATTATTAAAAGGTTTATCCGAAAGATAGAAGGTATAAAATTGAAGATAAAGTTCATAATTGTCTGGGTAGTCTTTGTCCAAAAACTCAGAAATATCCCGATAGAGTTTAAAAAGACAATTTATGTCCTTCTCATATTGCTGTTTTTCGTCCAAAGCCTCCAAAAAGCAACATACCTGAAGCAAACAGCTCTTTGGCCATTCTCTTCTCTCATCTAATGTATCATAAGTTTTAAAGCGGTTTAAAACGTAAACTTCTATCAGGTGGATATACTTCAAAATTTCTGCCACCCAAGCCTTCGAATATTTATATTGTCTCTTAAAGTCCGCATTAAAAGCCTTTTGAGGGGGGACAAAAGGATGAGACAGTACAGCACTGGGGTATTTCTTTTCATAAACTTTAAAACAAGATTGAAGCGTGTTCTCATCTGTAGGAATGGATTTTTTTAGCTCCCTAGCCAATAAGCCCGCTTCCAAAACAAAATCGGACAATAGCTCAAAAAATTCTGCTGTTGCATATTTCTCCCTATCCCAATAAATAATCGGCTGAATGTAGTCGATAAACTTTTTTTCTTCAAAAATCACGAGAAAGACATCCTGTCTCAAAAAATGCACAAAATCAAAAGCAGGAAGATTTTCTCTACTCCAAAGGTATTTTTCTCTGATCTGTTTCAAATTTTGCTTTGTCTCCATACATGATTAGGCGTTTATTGGGTTATTCTGGAGGGCATGAAGCCGCTTCAAATTCTCGGCGATCAACTGTTTGAGCTGTTGGGCATTTAGACGGCTTAGGTCATCGCTCGAAACAAGGGCTTCTTTTTGTACTTCATCATAAAGCCCTGTCAATTTAGCGATGTGATTTACCGCCCCATTCACCGCTCGACTGTCCGGCTTTGAACCAATGAACTCTTTAAACGTCCCTTCGTTGTCTTTGTAGAAGCGAGTTTCGTTTTTCTTGAGACATGCCAAAAGCCTCTCAGCCATAAGTTCAAGGACTGTATCTTCCCCTCCCATATTAGCCATGAATTTTTCCTGAGCCGATTTGTACGCTATTCCGCTCTCGATAATATGTTTTGGATTGCGAGCCGTGCTTGGAGCATATCCGGCTTTCAAAGCCGCTTGTTTTTTGTTTTTTCCGGTTTGTAGCCCTTCCACGTATTTCTCGACCTTAGAAGAGTTGTATTTCCGACCTTTTGCGACCTGTTTGGAGGTTGGTTTACCGGCGTGAATACTTTTCTGAACTGGCATAGTTTAGGATTGGTAAAAAGGTATGACTTTTTCAGGTTAGCCAAAAAGCCTATATTTACAAATCCAATTTAAGTAGCTTTTTGTTCTTCCCAGTATTCCTCGTATTTTTCCTCTATTTCTTTGGCTATATCTGCCAAACACTCTGAAACTTCACTCAGGCCTACATCAGTCAGTGTGAATGATTGAGAGAGGAGTAGATCACTACTTCGAACTTTCACCGAAGTAAGCGGATGAGCGGCAAAGTTCATGTCTGCCGAAACTTCGAAGGTCAATCCCTCGCTTTTTATCTCAGGGAATGTAACGACCGAAGACGAGTGTTTTTGAGCCTTTTTCATGAGGATAGGTTAAAAGCTATATCAATATTTAGACTATAGTCTATGGAATAGCAAGTCTTTTTTAGGGATTATTCAAAAATAGACTTTAATCTATGAAAAATAACACCCTTGATCGGCTTGGAAAGAAACTTCGAGAACTGCGCCTAGCAAAAGGCTTGAGCCAAGAGAAGGTAGCGAACAAAGCTCAACTACACAGTACCTACATTAGCCAGGTGGAGTGTGGGAAGCGAAACATTACTATTTTGGCTCTCATTCGGATTTGTGGAGTTTTGGAGATTAGCTTGGAAGAAATAGTGCAAGAACTAGGAAAATAGCTCCTTCTTTACAAGTTGTTAAAATTCTATTTATTTGACTTTTTTATGGTTTTCGGTATGGTTCTTTTATGAGTGAAAGGGAAGGAACTATATTCACGATTGACGCATCCAATCCGGCAAATGCCATGATACAACAAGCATTTCGGGAAAGTGTACAAGGTCAATTAACGAGAGAAAAAGTGGATGCTGTCATACTTCTAGTAGCCTCTTCTGGGGCGTTTCCCACACAAGGAAAGAATGGTGGAGTAGTTAGAAGCTACTTGAATAAAAGTAGAGAAGAAGGCATTCCAGTATTTGTAGTTCCTGATGCCCCACAGCCTCAAGTTTTTCCGTGGCATGCTACAGTTGCACAAGAATTAGGTGGAACTCCTTTGGAAAATTCTTGCCGAGCTAATCTTTCAGAAGTGGGGACAGTCATATTGAAGTCTTTAAAATCTGCAAAAGATACAGTAGAAGTAGTAAATATTGTGAGTTCGCATTTCAAGCAACACCACCTCCCTCAGCATTTGTTTCAACCGAAAAGGGTTCAAGCATTTTAAGCTTTCTTTTTTGGAAGTTTCTTCACCGCCTCCTCAAAATCCCCCTCTTGCTCCACCTCCCCCTTCAATCGTTCCTGATGAAATTTATCATACTCTTTTTTCGCATGCTCCTCCGCTAGCTCATGAGAGATTTTTCCTGCATGTTCGAGGATGTTTCGGTTGTTGAGCGAAAGAAAGCCGTTCAATTTCTCCACCCAGTCTTTCATGTACATGGGAATGCGTTGCATGGCCTGTCCTTCCGCAAAGATTAAATATTGCTCTACCAGATTATTTAGGACTTTCAGTTCTTCTTCATTCAGGTAGTTTTTGGCAATGGCAACATCCTGCTTCCGCACCTTCGCCCCCCTCCAATTCGTAAGCCCCATGTTCGCCTTCTTGTGGTCAGCTCGATCATGCACGATCTCGGCGGCGGTTTGTCCGGTAATTGCCCAATGGAGCTTATTTTGGACTGTTTTGAAGAAGTTTATGCTGATTTCTTGGGTGGGGTCATAGTCCACGCTCAGAGCATAAATGTCGGTTATTTTTCGGTAGAAGCGTTTCTCCGATGTTCGTATGTCCTGAATACGTCGGGAGAGTTCCTCAAAGTAGTCATAGGGAAGGTCAGGATTTTTGAGCCGTTCATCGTCCAGTATGAACCCTTTCACGATATATTCCTTTAGGCGTTCGGTTGCCCACTGGCGGAAACGTGTGGCGGTGTGGGATTTTATGCGATAGCCTACGGAGATAATAGCGTCGAGGCTATAAAATTCGACCTCTCTTGACACCTCTCTATTTCCCTCTTTTCGAACTATTAAGGATTTCTTAATAGTTGCTTTTTGGTTTAGTTCTCCCTCTTCGAAGATGTTTTTGAGGTGCATATTGATGTTTGGCACTGTGGATTGAAACAGTTCTGCCATGAGCTTCTGGGTGAGCCAGACTGTTTCATCTTCTAGGCGTACGTCTATCTTTGTTTCGCCGTTTTCGGCTTGATAGATGAGGATTTGAGAGGTGGGAGTAGGCATGAAATTTTTTTTATAAAGCAAAAGAAACGGCCTTTTCGCAGTGTAGTTCCATGGTGTTTAAAATTGGAATTTGATAGTCTTTTTGTTTGATAATTAAAGGAAGCTCAGTGCAGCCCAAAATAACCCCCTCAATTTCATTAAAGCTTCCAATAAGGTTTTTAAACCAGTCTCTTGTCTCGGGGAGAAATTTTTCTTTAACGAGTTCTTCTTGGATAATTCTTTGAATTTCAATCCTGTCCTTTTCTTCAGGAGTGAAAATACTAAGCCCAAAAGAGGAAGATAGTCGCTTTTTATAAAAGTCTTCTTCCATAGTAAATTTTGTCCCCAAAAGTAAGAGGTTTTTGTATTTCTTTTTATTTGCATATTCGCCTACACAATCAGCGATATGAAAAATAGGCGTATCAATGTATAGATGAGGTTCTATGTCCTCGTAAGCCTTGTGTAGGGTGTTATTGCAGATCAGAATACAATCCACTCCAAAACTATCTAACTTCAATATTTCGTCCATTAAAACTTCTCCGATCTTATCCCAATCCTGATAGTTATATTTCTTGATTGTTTCATAATCAATACTGTTTAATACAATCTTTGCAGAATGCTGTTTTCCTAACTTTTCTACCACTATTTGATTTAAGAGCTTGTAATACTCAATAGTAGAAACCCAAGAAGTGCCGCCCAACAAACCGATTGTTTTCATTTTTTGGTTGTTCATTTTGAAAATTAGTTAATTTAAAATGATTTTAGGAACTTGAAAACTAGCATTATCTATCACCAAATCAGCCACTTCATGAGGCCGACAAGCTTCAAAATATTGTCTTTGAGCCGGAAGATATTTCTGATCATAAGCAACCAAGTCATCTGCTGTTAAATGAGGAGAGCGAAGCACCGCCCTTTCTTTGCTTGCTTCAAAAGGAATATCCACCAATACTCTATAGTCCAGAAAAGGAAGCAGCTCTGGCCGAAACAAAAATACGCCCTCAAAAACAACTATTGTGTCAGGAGTAATAGCGTAAGTACGCTCTAAATCAAATTGATCAGTCTCAAGGTCTAAAAGGGAAAGAGTTCTTTGTAGTCCCATTGATTGCCGAATTGGAGCAAGTACCCCATCAATGAGAGCTTGAAGATTAAAGCTTTGGTGGAAGTATTTTTCTGGTTCTGGTCTATCTCCTGCATATCGAATAGCTTTTGGGTTGTGGAAATCGTCAATGTGAATGGCCTGAACGCTTTGACCTTGATCATCTAAAAAACTTGTAAATTTAGAAGCAATAGATGTTTTCCCACTACCGTCTATGCCATTTATTCCAACCACAAAAGGGACTTCTGGTGATTTTTGTTCTAAAACAGCACCCAATATGTGAGCGAATATGGCTCGCTCATGTTCATTTATGCTTTCTAGTATTTCAGGCTTTTCCATGAATTTATCTTGTTATTTTTAAATTTATCACCACTTCTCAGGAAATAAAGGTTCAGGAAAGCTCTCTGCCGCATATCCACATTCCCCCGCCCGCGGAGAATTAGGCAAACAAACCAGCATTTCATCTCCTTCTTCACACGTTTCCGCATGTTTTGAAACGCAAGATTGGCAACACAAAGGAGGTGTATCACCTTCACCAATCCAGCAACAAAAGCAAATAAGCGAAGCCTGCTTGCCACAAAATCCACAGGGAGAAGGGGGATAATAGTTTCTTCCAATGACCATTAAATCTTTATTCTTTGGAAGCGAAATGTCGCCTGTACCAAGAGATTTAATTTTGAGTTCCGTCGTTGTCCCAAAATCATAAAGATAAGGGATTTCATCACCTTCTTTTAGCACCTCCACAATCTTTTTTGATTTTGAAATCTCATCGCCATATCCTCCGAAATTGCTTAAATGTCCACAACACTCCACCCACACTTCTCGTAGTAGCTGATCTAGCTTCTTGAAAGTAGCTTTCGGAGAAACTTCTACTACAAGCCAAAAGTTCTTAAAGTAAGTGTCCGTAATAAGCAGTCTCACCTGATTTAATCCCTCAGAACGCTTAAATTTGGAGCATTTTTTGAAATGTGTTTTTATCTGCCGCTTATTGATTGTTTCTTGGCATGCTCTACAAGTGCCTTCGAAGGATTTTTGGTCGTCGGATTGGGTTTTCATGGTTTATGAGGTAAAGATTTAAAATTACTGGATAAACCCTCCAGCTTGATGATTCCACAGTTTCGCATAAATCCCTTTCTTTTTTAAAAGCTCTTTATGCGTACCATCTTCAACTATTTTTCCTTTATCCAAAACGATAATCCTATCCATAGCCAATAGCGTAGAAAGGCGGTGGGCAATGGCCAATACCGTTTTTCCTTTCATAAGGTGTTTAAGGGCTTCCTGAACCAGTTGTTCACTTTCACTGTCTAAAGCACTGGTTGCCTCATCTAAAACTAAAATAGGGGCTTGTTTGAGCATGGCTCTGGCTATAGCTACTCTCTGTTTTTGCCCTCCTGAAAGTTTCACCCCTCGCTCTCCTACATAAGTCTCGTACTTATCGGATAATTGGCTTATGAATTCGTGTGCATTAGCTAGTTTCGCTACTTTCTCAACCTCTTTCTGAGTGGCGTTGTTTTTCCCGTACTGAATATTTTCGAATATGCTTCTGTGAAAGAGAAGCGGCTCTTGAGGGACAAAGGCAATGCTCTTGCGAAGAGACTCCTGTTTCACTTTGGAAATATCCTGTCCGTCAATGCTAATTTCCCCTTTTTGAATATCATAGAGGCGTAATAAAAGGCTCGTAAGTGTACTTTTTCCAACCCCGCTCTCTCCCACCAAGCCAACTTTTTGTCCAGCTGGAATGTCTAAAGATAGGTCATCAAAGATCTTTGCGTTTTCTTTGTATTGAAAGTGAATACCCTCAAAATTAATTGTCCCTTTGGAGATTTTTATGGGTTTTGCTTTTGGTTTATCCTGAATATCATATTCAACTACTATTTCCTCTAACCCCTCTTTTACCCTTCCATAGTCTTCCATATAATTATTTAACTGTCCCCCAATGCCAAAAAGTGTTCCTTGAAGTTTTAATCCTATAGTAATAAGCATTATCACGTCTCCTGTTGTTATTTGCTCTAAATTCCAAAAATGGAGAGCCAGAAAAAGTACTCCTCCCAACAAGAAAGCTACAAATACACTGACAAAGGTTAAATATAACTCTGTAAATCTCCAACTATTCATAAATGCAATTCGTTTTTTCTCGATAAATCTGTCTAAAAAACTAAGCTCTTTATCTTTCTTTGTATAGTGATGAACCGCCATAATATTAGTCGCAACATCTACAACATGTCCATTAAATTCAGAATTTGCTTGAGCACTTATTTCTGAGAGCTTACTTTTTTTACGGATCAAAAAATAGCTTATCGGAGTAAATATTGATGTTAATACGACATATATAACTGCAAACCAAGGGTTCACTGAATAAACAAGAAAAATACTTATTACAAACTGCAAAAACATAGGAAAAAACGTCCAAAGAATTTCCCCTAACTGTCTCGAAATTCCATCTGAAATATTAGAAATTTTGTTTGCTAAATTCCCTGCAAATCTATCTGAAAAATATTGGCTTCCATGCCCCGCAAGATACTTAAGAATTACTCTATTTGAATGAGCTTCAACTCTCGTATCCCAGTTCATTCCTACTATTCCACTCGCCCTCCAGAAAAGTTCTGAAAACAAATGTGCCGCCAAATAAAGCCCTGCAAATTGTAAGGTAAGGAGATAATCTTTCGTTTCTGGATTTGCAATGGAGTCGGTTAGGAGTTTTAGGACATAAGGACGTATAGATTCAATAGTTTGAGCTATAAACACTATAAAAAAGGCAAACAAAGCCCATTTTATATATTTTCTCGACAAACTTATTCCAAAGGCTATTGGTGTTTTTGGTAATGTTTCACTATTTGTTTTCATAGAAGTTATTTATTGGAAAAAATCAGGCAATAACTGTGTTGAGC
>CAYFMH010000063.1:0-9648 GCA_964344165.1 uncultured Candidatus Peribacteria bacterium
GAACTATTCCCGTAGTTCTTTTTGATATCGAAAAACGTTTTTCGAACTATCGCCAGCTGTACTTTTTTATACCACTCCATCCCTTTTTGTTTTTGATATTTATCCTAAATCTTTAAAGACGAGGATTTTTTTGACAACTAAACTCAAAGCGAGACAACAAAATTGTCTTTTCTAGAGGAAAAGAATAACATCTCTCCGAACAAAAAAATCCCATGATGCTTCTGACTCTGGCAATCTTTGCAATAGCTTTCTTATTGATTGTTTTTGAGCCATATGACAAATCTATCATCGCGCTGATGGGAGCGCTCCTAATGGTGATTTTTGGAGTACTCTCTCCACACGAAGCGATCGAAGCCATAGAATTTGAGACTATATTCCTCCTCATGGGGATGATGCTCCTGGTGCATATGGCCGCCCGCAGTGGAATACTGGCGTGGTTAAATGTCCGCATTGCCACCCTCACCCGCGGAAATCCCCTCGCTATATTTTTGCTTTTTTCCCTGGTGACAGCGTTTTTCTCAGCCTTCCTCGATAACGTCACGACCGTCATCCTTATCGTCCCCCTCACGATTGAGCTCCTCCGCGGTATGGGGAAAGACCCCAAGATTTATATTTTGTCAGAGATTATTTTTTCGAATGTCGGTGGAGCATTAACCCTCGTAGGAGACCCTCCCAATATCATCATCGGAGGAGCAACCGGATTTAGTTTTCTCGAGTTTGTGGTCAATCTCTGGATTCCGATCTCGGCGACCATGATCTTTTTGGTGATCTTTTTCCTTTTCAAAAGCCGATCACACTTTCAACCAATCTCTGACAACCTCGTCGATCTGCATACCGCCTACATTTTGATTGAAAAAATTAAGCATAAATTCCTCAAAATCACCCTGCACAAATGGTTTATCATCAACGCATTGGGAGTCCTCACACTGACCGTCGTTGGATTTCTATTACAAGAAGTAGTACATATCCCAGCTTTTGTCAGTGCCTTCACCGGAGCCATGCTACTCGGGATCATCAGTGCAAAACATGTAAATATCCATGAATCTTTTAGTTCAGTGGAGTGGTCGACGCTCTTTTTCTTTGCGGGGCTTTTTATCATGGTCGCCGGAGTAGAAAAAACAGGAATTCTCGAATCCCTTAGTCACTGGATCGTGAATTCGACAGAAAATATGCTCTATCTAGCCCTCATGGTGCTCTGGATCTCCGGATTTGTCTCTATGATTTTGGATAACATCCCTTTTGTGACCGTGATGATCCCGGTGATCATGGGGATGCAGGACAAACTCACCGGCGCCGATACCGATATCCTCTGGTGGGCACTCTCTCTCGGAGCCTGTCTCGGAGGAAATGGAACTCTGGTCGGAGCCTCTGCCAACGTGGTATCCGTCAATCTTGCCCAAAAACAAGGGGTCAACATCTCGTTTCTCGAATTTACCCGTTTTGGTTTCCCGCTGACGATGATTATGCTCGGGATTTGCAGCGCCTACCTTTATTTCAAATTGATTTAAAAAAACTCCATCATTGATAATTGAAAAAAATGAGCCAATCCAAAATAGACCTTCTCTCTCAGCTCCTTCGAGAACTCGAAGAAGATATCGGTTCGAGTGATGTTTTTTATCTGGTGATCAAGTCTCTCCAGGATGCCGTCAGGAGGCTAAAGGTAAAAAACGAAGCTGATCTAATCGGACAATTTGAAAAACTTCTCGATGTCATCTGCCACACCAGTCCAAAGTTTGGAATTGTTGATTATTATTTCAGAAATCTTGCTCACGATCTCAAACATACGATCGATATCCATGGGAATGTCCGTGAATTTATCTTGGAAAAATTAGATGAAATCCGAGAAAACGCCCAAGAGCAAAGATCAAAAATACTTCACAACGCGGAAAAAATTAATGTAAAAAAGAAAACGATCCTCCTGCACGATCATAGCCACACCGTGCATGCCGTCCTCAGACACCTGACCAAGAAAAAAGAAAAATTTAGCGTGATCGTCGGAGAACAAGACTACCACAAAACCCACGACAACATCGAGATGCTGCACGAAGAAAAAATCCCCTTCCAGGTCATCCCGGACTATATGGTTTCTCACATCGGAGAAAACGTCGATATGGTTTTTTTTGGAGCGCTGACCCTCAAAGACAGCATGCACTTCGTGATGGAACCAGGAGCCTACAGTGTGATCTCTCAATTTAACATGATGGGGATTCCAATTTATGCTTTTCTCAATACGACGAAGTTCAGTCTCTGGAAATCAAAACCCCGAGGAGAGATCTTTGTCCATCAGCACAAGAGAGCTCATCACAGCAAACCAATAGAATACGACCGACTCAAGTACTCTCATGATCGAGTCCCCGTGAAGTACTTCCATCGGATTGTAACCAATGAAGGCATCCTCACGCCTGGGCAACTCGAAAAACTCTACCTAAAAAAGTTTGAAGAACATCAGAATACGGTAGGGAGTGGAACAGATAAGTAAAATTTGAATCACGAATCATGAATTATGAATCATGAGGTATTTTACTTTTTTTTTAATTATTTCTATTTGACATTGATTTAATTCTGTGATATAAAATTTTCGAAATTATTTTTTAACTTTTAATTATCATGGAAAATTTAACATCTGAAAAACTTGAAACACTCTTTCAAGATTCCCTTATCTCTGTAGGAGACTGCAATAGTCAAAACGTAAATGCCATATTTTCTGGGCTAAAAGAAGCAGAAGGAAAAGATTGTCGGTTAAAATTTTTTGAAAAGATTCGACCTTCTATACAGGCTAAAGCTTGGGGAGTTGAACAAAGCAAGGCAGAAGAGGATGTTAACCAACTACTAAGATTAGTTGTACGTGCGTATATAAACGATCTAAAAGAAGGAAGAATTTTTGCCAATTCAGACGAAATACTAGAGACAGAAAAATTGTTTAACATTGTTATAGAAGAATTCTCTCTTAAAATCATAGACACCGTTTTTACTGTGCAACAACGAATCGCACACGTGAATGGAGGTTTTTTAAATAAAATGGAAGACTTTGTCGCTGGCGGAAACCTGCAATGAGAATTAAAGAAAGCTAATTTTTCACGCGGGTTCAATTTTGCCTGTCATTAAAGCAGGAGCGGCTTTATAATCAGATCCAAGACGTTTCAGGTGTGCATTCTCGAAACATTTCGGAGCAACTTTCAAAGTTGCTCCTACTTTTATGAAAGCATCCTCACGCCTGGCCAACTCGAAAAGCTCTATCTAAAAAAATTCGAAGAACATCAGAATACGGTAGGGAGTGGAACAGATAAGTAAAATTTGAATCACGAATCATGAATTATGAATCATGAAAGAATTAAAAAAACTTTTAATTCAATTTGTAATTCGTAATTTGTAATTGAAAATTTAAATTAATGGCCAAACAATACAAAACCATCCTCTTGGATATTATCCCAAAAGACACCGATCGACGCCTCGCCGAAGAAAATCTCACCGAACTCCAAGAACTGATCGATGCGGTGGGAGGAATTTTGATTAAAAAAGTTATTCAAAAAAGAGGGCGTCCTTCAGCCAAAACCTTCCTGGGGACTGGAAAAATAGAAGAAGTCTCAGCATTTTGTAAAACGGAACAAATCGACCTGACCATCATCAATGGAATGCTGAAGCCCAATCAGTACGTCCACCTGCAGAAATTTTTTCCCAAGAAAAAACTCTGGGATCGTGTGGACCTAATCCTGAATATTTTTGACAAACATGCGGATTCACAATCCGCCAAACTCCAGATCAAACTCGCCCGCCTCCAGCATGAAATACCGAAAATTTATGCCCGAGAATCCACCACGCTCTTCGAACGAGCCGGAGCTGGGATCGGAACCCGAGGGATGGGAGAAAAAGGAATCGAAGCGGAAAAAAGACACATCCGGCAGCAGATCAAACAACTCGAAGACAAAATAAAAGCGATCCAGGTGAGTCAGGAAAACCAGAGAAAAAGAAGAAAAAGAACTGGCATGATGACTACCGCCCTCGTCGGATACACCAATGCGGGAAAGTCGACGCTCATGCGAACTCTGAGTAAAAAGAAAGAAGTGATCTCCGACAATGCACTCTTCACGACTCTTGATACAAAAGTCGGGAAAGTCTGGCTCCCAGAG
Source organism: uncultured Candidatus Peribacteria bacterium (assembly GCA_964344165.1). Lineage (GTDB taxonomy): Bacteria > Patescibacteriota > Gracilibacteria > UBA4473 > UBA4473 > CAYFMH01. The sequence goes on from CAYFMH010000063.1 coordinate 4,128, forward strand.
ACCAACACAGAAATCCTTCTAGCGGATACCATTGGATTTATCCGAGACCTCCCGCCCAATCTCATCAGCTCATTCCTCGCTACACTCGAAGAAGCCAAACAAGCCGACCTGCTTCTCCACGTGATTGATGTGTCTGATCCCAAGTTCGAAGAAAAAATCGAAGTCGTCGAAAAAATTCTCGAACAAATCGGATGCCACGAGATCCCCACACTCTACGTCTTCAATAAAATTGACCAATTAAAATATCCTCTCAAATCTTGGCAGATCAAATGGGCGAGGGATTTCCCACCAGTTTTTATTTCTTGTGTGAAGAAGCAGGGATTGGAGAAGGTGAAGGAGCGATTGAGTCAGCTCTAATAATCTAAGAAACCATAGTTTCCTGGACCGATTCCTGAAAAAGGGATCTCCAATAATCTAAAAGTTGTTTTCGATATTCCCCTACGTTTACCATTATTTCTATACCAGGGATATCTTCCATTTCACATAAGGAAATAACAAGCACCTCTTGAACAGATGTACAGTTTCCAAACGGAATTCCTTTTGGCGACTCCCCAGAAGAAAGATTTTTAATAGCTTCTTTTGCTCGTTCAATGTCTCTTTCGCAATATTCTACTACCAAAGGTCGAATTTTTCCCTCAAATTCAGCAGTATCAACCCCTGATTCCTCTTTGGCAGATTTGATAGCACTTAAGGAGTTTTTTAAACTTGAAGCATCAAAAATAGTCCATAATCCTCCAAAATCTTCTTTTGCTTGTAGTTTTTCCCAATCTTTTAAAAATCGATTTACACAGAGATTACAATTCAACCAAGCCTTCTCTTTAGCTGGTTTAGTTACAAAAGGTTTCTCAGAAACAGAATTTTTCATAATTTACAAGTTTTAGAAAATAAAACAAGACTAGTGTATCTAAAAAAAATATTCTGTCAACACCTTTTTTAACAGAAAAGGCGGGAGTTTTTAGATTGTGTTAAGTTGAAAGCCAGTCACAAACATAACTAAAACAATTTTATCGTAAAGTGATAAACGCTGGTTTTTGGCTTAAAAACAACATTCATTTAGGAAGAAATTAAGGAATTTGTTTCTAGTAAATTTCACAAAATTATCAATTTTTTAGTTAACACTCCCGCCGGTTTTTATTTCTTGTGTAAAAAAGCAAGGATTGGAGAAAATAAAAGAACGATTGAGTCAGTTTTAAAAACATACTTACTCTCCCTTTGCTCCCCTGAGAAGGGGAGACACATTTTGAGCTAAATGGACAGAGGGGTTTGGAAAGCAGCAGTTGTGCAAAATCCTCCAATTGAGGCGATTCCTCTGTTTTCAAATCTCCCCTTAGACCCCTCTTTGCTAAAGAGGGGGAAAGATGATTTTACTTTTTTTATTTGACAAATGATCCACTCTGTGATATAGGATTTTTGAGATTATTTCTTAACTTTTTTAAAAATGGAAAAAAAACGTTTTTTAGAGGCAGTTCAATCCGTTGTTCCTCCTTCTACTCGTGAACGTTGGCGTTCTCTAGCTCTGGCTATTCCTGTTGTTTCAGCTGTTTTTGGAGTTTTGGGGGGCATGCAAAAAGTTCATGCAGATTTTGATAATTGTGCGTCTTATTTGATGATACAAAGAATAATTCTTAGTGAACAAGTTAAACACTGTCAGCAACTTGTCATAAGAGCTGTTTTGCGGGACGATTCTATTGCTCCATTTCTGGAAGAAATGCCATGTCCATTTACTAAAGACGATGCAAGAGCAACCCTCTCTGAACACCATATTTCTATTCTTGAAGCTGCAGATGGCCAACTCTTCAAAGAAAAAAGAGAGTGGTGTGAAAAAATTGTAGCAAGGGCAATCCAGCTGGACAGTTCTATTGCTCCATTTTTGGAAGAAATGTCATGTCCATTTACTAAAGACGATGCAAGAAAAACCCTCTCTGAACGTCATATTTCTATTCTTGAGGAGGCAGCAGATCAACTCATTAAGGAGGAAAAAAATAAAAAATAAGAAAATTTATTAGTTCCAGTTTGTATGAAATACGCCCTCCCGGTCAATCCGCTCATACGTATGCGCTCCAAAGAAATCCCTGAGCCCCTGGATGAAGTTCGCTGAATTTCGTTCATTGGTCATCGCCTCGAAGCTCGACAGAGCCGATCCGAGAGAAAAAAGCGGGATCCCATTTCCCATCCCCAGACTCACGACTTCTCGGAAATCCGGAAGTGAATTTTTTAAATCTTTGACCAGGGCTGGGATTGCCAACAATTCTGTTTTCCCAGAGTCTTTGAATGCCTCATGGAGCGTTCGCAGGATTTGTGCTCGGATGATACACCCGCCTTCCCAGATCCGAGCAATTTCAGCAAAGTTGAGGTTCCAATTTTGTTCGGCCGCGGCTTTTTTCATCAGCTGAAACCCTTGCGCATAGGCAATAAGCATCCCCGCATAGAGGGCATTCTCGAGTTTGCCGACCATTACTTTTTGATCGAGATCGAAGTTAGATTTTGGTTTATCATAGAGCTTTGCGAGACCTACTCGATCGGCTTTGAAGCTCGAGACCGTCCGGGCACACACCGCCTCGGTGATCGTCGAGAGCCCCACGCCTCGGTCGAGTCCTTCGATGGCGGTCCAACGACCAGTCCCTTTTTGACCCGCTTTGTCAAGGATTTTGTCGAGGAGGTATCCATCGGCGAGATCATCTTTTTTCCGTAAAATAGGCACTGCTATCTCAAAGAGAAACGACTGCAGCTTTCCTTCATTGTACCCCGCAAAAATATCAGCAATTTCGGGGGCAGAGAGGCCATATCCAACCGATAAAATCTCGTAGGCTTCCGCCATCATCTGCATCACGGCATATTCGATCCCGTTATGCACCATTTTGACGAAATGTCCGGCACCGTTTTCTCCCACATAGGTCACACACGACCCACCGGCAAAATCTTTGGCCGAAATAGCTTCTAAAATTGGCTGTAAGTCCTTCCAAATCGCCTCATTTCCCCCTGGCATGATGCTCGGCCCATTGAGCGCCCCCTCTTCGCCTCCAGAGACCCCACAACCGAAGAAATTAAACCCATTCCCCGCACAAAATTCTTCTCGTCGGATGGTATCTGAATACAGAGAATTCCCACAATCGATGATGGTATCGCCCTGACTGAGGAAAGGCATGAGCTGTTCGATCACCCCGTCCACCGGGGCCCCCGCCTTCACCATCACGATGATTTTCCGAGGGGCTTTGATCGACTGTACGAATTCTTGTAAATCTTTTTGCCCAACCAAGTTTTCACCCCCGAAATCTTGAATAAATTCATCCGTTACCTCTGGTGTCCGATTGTAGACTGAAACTCGGAAACCATTATTGGCGATGTTTCGAGCGAGATTGGCGCCCATAACGGCAAGTCCGATGAGACCGATGTGTGATTTTCCCATTATAAAAATTTAAAGCCTTCAAATCTTAAATTTAAATCTGCAATCTGCAATCTAAAATCTTCATCTGCGTAATCTGTGCAATCTGCAAAAAATCAGTGTTTCTGTCCCTTCAGCCTTCGCATCACGGCAATCGTAAAAATCCCGGCTGAGAGAAAATTCGCTGTGAAATTACCCCAGGCCAATCCCAAGATAGCCATCTCTCGAGGCAAAATCACCAAGCTCAGAACTGCGGCCAGCACAGTGGCACAAAAAAGCGAAAAAGCATTGATGGCCAGGGGCGTCCGCGTGTCATCATTGGCCAAGAAAAATCGAGAAAGGATTGGGATTAAACACGCCGCCGGCAGAGAAATCACGGTCCAAAAAAAGACTGTCTTCGTTTTCTCGAGCATTGGTCCGGAGAGGTTAAAAATCAGCTGCAAAATCTCTGACGCAAAAAACGCACAAATCACAGACGCCGGGACACAAAAAAATAAAATCCACTTTGTACTACTGAGCAAAATAGCTTTTTGTTTCTCATGATCGTGCTTGGCTTTTGCCATTCGCGGGAAGGCCGAGTTGGCCACCGAATATCCCACGATCGAGAGGAGGAAGTGTCCTAAGTTTGATCCCAGAGAAAAAGCCGCCACAGACCCAGTCAAAAGAAAACTCGCGATGATCACATCGGCCGTCTGATTGATCTGAAAAGCGGCATTACTCAGTACCCGACGAGTGAAATCTCCGGTGAAGTTTTGCCAGGCTTCAGCTGGCTTTTTCCAAAAAAGACCAAAAGTCCCACCAATCCGAAAGAAATTAAAAACCGTGATGAAGAAGTGCAAAATCGATCCAAAGATCGCCGAAAACCCAACTCCGGCAATCCCAAATTGATTTTGCCAAAAGATCAATCCCGCACAAACCCCTCCTGTATAAAAAACCGGCGCCACCGCAATCGAAAAAAACTGATGACGATGCTGGAGAAACGCTGAAAAAATAGCCGATACCGACAAAATAAAAACCGAACCAAAAAGTAGCTGCACCAAAGGCACCATCTGATCCTGCAGTTCGGCACTAAATCCACTGGCAAAAAGTGGAATTAAAAATTCTGCTCCTAGTATTCCGGCTCCGGACAAGAGCCCAAAAAATACGGCCACCCCCCAGAGGAAACTCGAGAAAAACTCTTTTTCTTTTTGTTTATCCAGATGGGATATTCGTGGTAAAATAATCGCCGAGACGGTCGCTCCCACGAGCAAAAAGAAGAAAAAATCAGGCACTCGAAAACTGGCAAAGATCAAATCTACCAACTCTCCAGCGCCAAAAATCTCTACGAAGAGTCGGTCCCGCCACAAAGCAAAACACTTCGACAAGATCGCCGAGATCCCTAGGAGGGTGCCGTCACGGAGGAGTAGTTTTTTCACGGAGACGAAGGTAGCGGAAAATTTAGTTTTTGGGAATGGTTTGATTTTTTATTTCTAAAAAAATAAATTTCCCCTGTAATTTTTAATCTTAAAAAAAATGGAAGAAAAAACTGATGTTTTAGAGCGACCAGGTGACGGCCCAAGTATGGATGAAATTCTTGCGAGTATTCGTCGGATTTTGAGCGAAGATGGAGACTACGAAACAGGGTTTGAAACCGTTGGAGAATTAATCGAGCATATAAAATCTGGGCGAATGGAGCCGAATGGAAGCTATGGGATGTTTCAATCTGATGCGGCTATGTTAAAATTTCGAGGGACTCCAAAATCAGAGGAAATATTAGCCGATATTCGAACGGAAAATGAAAAACAGGGCAGAGGAAATATTGTCATCCCAGAAACCGATATAGAATTAATTAATTTTTCGGCCTGCCCCAAGTGCGAAACTATTCATACTTTTCAGGATTTAGAACGTTATTATTCCAGGCCTGTTCCAATGCAAGAGGTTGATATGAGACAACAAATGCGAAAAGACACTCGGGTTTGCTGCAAAGAATGTCGTGAATATTTTTTACCAGCTCTCATTATTGTGGACGGAACTCCGGTAGACGAAACCCAGTTTCTCTGTCGTATGCAGGCGATTGATGCGATTGAAGGAGTTGTGGATCGTCCAACCCGAATATCGAAATTAAAAAGCAGAAAAGAACTGATAAGAAAGGATAACACG
>CAYFMH010000064.1:0-9472 GCA_964344165.1 uncultured Candidatus Peribacteria bacterium
GTGTTATCCTTTCTTATCAGTTCTTTTCTGCTTTTTAATTTCGATATTCGGGTTATCTTGGTTAGTTTCTTTGAAGAATTCTTGCTGTTGTAAAAGTTTTTCTTGGGTTTTTTGTTCGGTAATATCAAGAACATCTCCCTCCATGCGAGCAGCGTTTCCATTTTTATCAAAAATAACACTCCCTTTTTCACGAACCCATCGAATTTCTGGATTTTTATCTAATTCTCTGACGATAATCCGATGTTCTACATTGTAATTATTTCCTCCTTGAAGAGCCTGGTCCACAGCAAGTTCTACCTTTTTTTGATCTTCTGGATGCACCAGATCCAAAAAAGCTTCATAAGTAGAAGCAAATTCTGCTGGATCCACTCCAAAGGTCCTGAAAATTTGATCTGACCAATGAAGCCTGTCTTCAAAAATATCCCAATCCCAGTGGCCCAAAGAAGCGACTGCTTCGGCTGATTTTAATCGTTTACTTTTTTCAACTAATTCCGCTGTTTTTTGGGCTAACTCTGCTTTTAATGCCATAGATTCTCTCTCTAGCTTCACAGAGAGAAGATTTCTTTGAACTGTGTTTTTGACTAAACAAATCATCTCCCCTGACCCGTTAACCCCTCTTATAAAGGAAATTTCTACAGGGATTTCGAGCCCATTACTTGTTTGCATAGAACCACAAAGAAGTTTTTCATCTTTACTTCTTAGATGTTCCAAAACTCTGCCTTGATAATCACTAGCAAAAAAATCTGACAATGACCTTCCTACTACACCCCCTGCATCATATCCCAATAAACCTTCTCCCGCTGGATTAATCTCCAAGACTCGTCCTTCCGAGTCCAAAACAACGGCTCCATCAGAAATACGCTGTAATAAGGCTGCGTGCTCAAAAGTCGACATAACAAGCTCATTTTAACAACAAAAACAACCAAATCAAGTTCTTTTCTTTGGATTTTTCAACAATGTCAAAATATTGATCAATAATGGCTTTCCTAAAAAATTGAATTTTTTTATAAATTTCCTAAATTCAAATCCTCAAAGCTTCTCTTCGAAAATGTCTAAGTCCTAAATTATGATCCTCACTCGTCACGAGATCGCTGACCTGATCCAAGCTGAGAGGCTAAATTTCGAACCGAATCTGGATAAATTCCAAAACCAACCACACGCCGTGGATCTGCGATTGGGGCTAGTTTTTTATCTGCCAAAAATTTGGAAACTGACCGACAAAGGACGAGAAATTCTTAATGTCGATGTGACCAAATCCGCAGGAGATAACTTTGAAAAAATTGAGCTGAAACCAGGTCAATTCTTCGAACTCTCTCCGGGAGAATCTATCATCGCTTCCACGCTCGAAAAAGTCAGTATCAATGAAGCAGATCTCATGGGCGTGCTCTATCCTCGAAGCTCGATCAATCGGCGAGGGTTAGCGGTAGACATGACCGGGATCGTTGATGCTCACTATTCTGGTCATCTCATGATCCCGATACTCAATAAAACTTCTTCTCAAGTCATCCGTATCTATCCGGGAGAGAGAATCTGCCAGATTGTTTTTCATAAGCTTACCCAGCCGCTCGCTCGAGAGGACGCCATGCAGCACGGAGCCGTAGCCGCCAAATACGATGGATCTGAAGCCAAAGAATTGTCGTCCAAAAAAGACGCCGACGAGGAGATTGAATTTATCAAAAACGGGGATTTGGATGGTTTAAAAGGAAATAGCTATTAACCTTGGACATTTTTCAAATCCTTTTTATTATTTCATCGATGACTGCTACTATCTCTATTTCCGTTTCCGAGTATGAACAAATGCAAAAAGACTTAAAACAATATGAAGAATTGTTGAGTTTTTATGAAGCCAAAAAAGACGCGGAAGAAGCAAAAAAATCTGGAAAAATAAAAGAGCTACATTCTTTAGCTGATTTAATGGAATGAAAATCGTCTACAGTCCTTATTTTTCTCGGAAATTTAAGAAAATCCCAAAAGAATTAAAAAAAATTGTGCTTGAACGAGAGCTTATTTTCCGGAGAGATCCTTTTGACCCTCGTCTAAAAACACACAAATTACATGGAAAATTAAAAAATCATTTTTCGTTTTCTATCACCTACAAACACCGTATTTTGTTCGAATTTTTATCAGAAGATGAAGTACTATTTATTGACGTAGATGATCATTCTATTTACCAATAATTTATAAAAAAATGGATTTTCCTTATTTACCAAAAGGACGAACAATTGACTACGTCCCTCTCGAAAACGAGTTTATGAAAGCGGCAAAATATGCGGCTGAAGAATTGTCTCTAGATGAAAAACATCCCACGGGAGCGGTGATCGTTAAAGATGAAAAAGTCATTGGGCACGGAGCCAATGGATCAGAATGGCATGAAAACAATGAGTGTATCCGAAAAATCCGTGGCAGCAAAACCGGAACCGAATACCACCTCTGCGAAGGCTGCCATCCCAAAAATCATGCCGAACCATCGGCCATCAGAAATGCGGAAGAAAGAGGTGAAAATTGTGAAGGGGCAGACCTCTATCTCTGGGGACACTGGTGGTGTTGTGCCGATTGCTGGGAAGCCATGATCACCGCCGGCATCCGAAATGTGTATTTGGTAGAGGGAGCGAAGGGGATGTTTGGAAAGTAAATCTCTGTTTGACAAATAACAAGAAATCAAAAAGATGAGCTTTAGATGTAGTTCATTGCTTTCCAAGATTTTGGAAATGCAAAAACTCTAGACAAAGGGAGTTTCTTTCTCATGAAAATGCCTCGCGTGTTAGCAGTTATGGGATCTCAATCCCAGGCCATTGATGAACTTGTCGGCTGGCAGCAAGAAGTTGTCAGAAGTTTCTGTTTCGGTCACCCCGTTTGCACTAAGCCATTGGAATTTGCGGTTTTGTGCTCGAGGGGACCAATGCAATCTTCAGTTCTTATGGCTGGACTGACCGGTATGGCCGTAGATAATACGGCATTTCTCTTTCGTACGACACTTTCATTTCGTTTCGTATGAATCCTCCCTGAATGGCCGGATAGCACAGAAGTGTTGTCCGGCCCAGTGACTTTATACTTTATATCTTGTTTCAAAAAAGATAGTGAGATAAACTATCGCTATCATGATGAGTAAGGGCTACTTCATCGCATCACTACTGGGCGCTTTTGCGTATATTTTTATCTTTAACCTACTCCAGATCTATTTCACTCAGTACGGGATGATCGGACAGATCACGGCTCTTTTGGTTGGAACTTTGGTGCTTTATTTTTTGCTGACACTTTTTTCTCCCAGCTTCAAATCCGGACAGACCAATAACAAATACTACTGGTGCGCGGTTTTTACCGGATTTTTGCTTTCGATTTTGTACTACGCGCTCAATATTGGAAATGGATCTTTGATTGCAATGTCTTTTCTTTTCGCGTTATTTCTCTCTTTTTTAATTCCAAAAATGGAGGATAATTAGAATGTAGAAGTAAGAAGTAAGAATGAAGAAGTAAAAGAGGAATTCAAATAAAACTTTCCCTTGCTTTCCTAAAAACACTTGATTCATAATTCATAACGTATCCCCCGAAGCACTAGAACTAGTTTTTAATTGACAGCGCAGGGTGGATTTATCATTCTAAATTTAGAATGATTATCGAAGAAGACGGCGCGCAAATGGGGAAAGGAAGTTCTGTTATTTCCCCATCTTCTACAGAGGAAGGAGAGGTTTTTGAGAACAAGCTCCGACCGCAATCCTTCGATGAATACGTAGGCCAAAAAGAAGTCAAAAACAACCTTATTGTCTTTTGCCAGGCCGCAAAGAAGCGATCTGAGCCACTCGACCATACGCTTTTTTATGGGCCTCCGGGACTAGGGAAAACCACCCTCGCCATGATCATCGCCGGAGAAATGGGAACCAATCTGCGGATCACTTCGGGACCAGCGCTCGAGAAGCCAGGAGATTTGGCTGCTATCCTCACTAATTTGAACGAAAATGACTTCCTTTTCATCGATGAGATCCATCGTCTTCGGCGTCCGGTAGAAGAGATTCTTTATTCCGCGATGGAAGACTTCGCCATCGATCTCGTGGTGGGGAAAGGCCCATCCGCCCGAACCATGAGACTTAATACGCCAAAATTTACCCTGGTCGGTGCCACGACCAAAGCCTCCATGCTCGCCAGTCCCCTCCGGGATCGGTTTGGTCATGTGGAGAAACTCCGGTACTACGAGCCAGCTGAAATTGCTCAGATTGTGGCTCGATCCGCCAAACTTCTCGAGGTCAAGATCGAAGACATCGCTGCAGAAAAACTCTCTCACAGCTCTCGCCGAACCCCTCGAGTGGCCAACCGACTACTGAGAAGGATGCGAGACTTTGCTGAGATTTTGCACGAGGGACACATCACGCACGAAGTCGTAAAAAAAGGCCTCACCGATCTCTCGATTGATCACAAAGGTTTAGATTTTGCCGATCAAGAATATCTCAACACCTTGTGTGAAAAATTCAGTGGTGGCCCCGTCGGCCTCTCCACTATCGCCGCGGCCATCGGAGAAGATGAAAACACAATTGAAGAAATGATCGAACCTTTTCTCATCAGAGAAGGATTTCTCCAAAAAACTCCAAAAGGCCGAATAGTGACCGATCAGGCTTTTTCACATCTCGGAATTTCTGCTGAAAAAAATCAAGATACTCCACAAAGTTTTAGGCTCGATCTCTAAAAATCTTGACTCAAAAAAACTAATTCTTATAAGACAAATATCTCTATTTTTTAGAGAATTTAAAAATTAAAAAATGCTAAATTTAGCGGAAATATTCTCAAATTTTGAAGGAGAAGCGGATTACGTAGAAGATCCCAAAGAAATTTTAGAACAATTAGACTCAAAGCTAGAATCAATCCAAAACAAAATCACTGGTGTCATTTCTGAAAAAGATCCAGAAAAAAGAAAGAAATCACGAAGAAATCTAAAAATTTCTTATCGTCCGAACGATATTCCTTCTGTAGCCTTCAAAGACAAACCTGCCCCTCTAGGAAGGATTTATTTAGAAGATAGAAACAAAGGAATTACAGAAGCCTTTGGAATGGATGGGAGTCACCATTTTTCTGTTGATCCTAACCAAAGAGCTGCCTAAATTACATCTTCTCCGGAATCTCAATCCCCAGAATATACAGCCCCGATTCGAGCATTTCAAACGCCTTGCCCGCTAGAGCCAATCTAGATTTTTTGAGGTCCTCAGTTTCTGCATTGAGAACCGAATGTTCTGCATAGTAACTCGACCAAACTTGTGCGAGTTCGAGTAAATAAGTCACCACATAAGTTGGATTTTTGGTCTCAGCCGCACGCTCGATCGTCTTTTGAAATTCCAAAATTTTCACTCCCAATGCCTTTTCTTCATTTCCAAAAAATTCGTAATTCGTAATTTGTAATTTTTCATTGATTTCCGCTTTTCTAAAGATCGACCTCAACCTCACCCCCGCATACTGCAGATACGGGCCTGTCGCTCCCTCAAAAGCAATTGATTCCTTGGGGTTAAAAGTTACCGTTTTTCTTGGACTGGTAGAAAGTAGATAAAATTTCCAAGCCGCATTCATGATCTGCTCGGCGGTTTTTTTCTTATCAGCGTCTGACATCTCCGGATTTCGTTTGTCGATCTCGACTAAAGCCAAATTGGATAACTCATCCATCAAATCATCCGCATCTACTACTGTTCCTTCTCGGGATTTCATCCGTCCTTCTGGAAGATTCACCAAGCCATATCCAAGATGAAAAAGATTATCTGATTTCAAAAGTTGTAGTTTTTCAAGACAGATAAAAAGAGCTTTAAAATGGTAATTCTGCTCATCTGCTGAAATCCAGATTTGTTGATCCGGATGAAAGTCATTTTGTTTTAACAATGTTGTCGCAATGTCCTGTGTCATATAAATCGTTGTCCCGTTAGAACGCAAAAGAACTTTTTCATCCAAGCCCTCCGGGGTAAGATCAATAATAACTGCACCATCTTTCTTTTTAAGAATCCCTTTTTCTAGCCCCTCTAGTACATATTCTTTCCCTTCTTTGTACAAATCGGATTCGTAATATTTTTTATCAAATTTGATACCTTGTCGGATGTAGGTTTCTTCCCAACCATCATAAACCCACTGGTTCATTTTTTCCCAAAGTGCCAAAACCTCCGGATCTCCTGCTTCCCAATCCACAAGCATTTGTTGTGCTTGGTCGATCAAAGTCGGATCTTTTTTTGATTCTACATCAAACTTCACATAATACTTTCCCACCAAATGATCCCCCTTCATACCTGTTGAATCAGGAGTTTCTTCATTTCCCCATTTCTGATAGGCGAGCATGGATTTGCAAATATGCACCCCACGATCATTAACCACTTCATTTCGAATAACTTCAGCTCCTACGTTTTCCAATATATTGGGAAGAGAAATTCCCAAAGCGTGATTTCGTATATGCCCTAAATGCAAAGGCTTATTTGTATTGGGACTGGAAAACTCCACCATGATTTTTTTGCCTTTCAACAATTCTGAACTCAATGGAGCCGATAAAACTTTTTCAAAGAAAACTCCGTTTGAAAAAAATAAATTCAAATACGGTCCTGCGATTTCTGATTTTTCGACCATGCCACACTTGGTCAAAATTTCTGCTACCTCTCCTGCGATTTGAGGAGGGGATTTTTTTAATTCTTTAGTCAGTTCAAAAAAAGACACGGCCAGATCTCCAGATTGCCCCTTCGGCACCGCTGAAAATTGAACTTTTTCAGCTAAGTTTTTGTCCCAGTTTTTGACGAGAAATTCGAGAATTAAGTTTTCCATTTTTTGATTACTAAAAGTATTTAAACCTTTTGGCGTCAATTATCAACTTTTTGAAAAATCTACGGCCGAAGCGACTATGATCTCTATTGTATCAAAAAGTTTCACGTCTGTGTGACTCTGATTAATGGCTAAAGGGATTTCTGTACACCCCAAAACAATAGCTTCTGCGCCATCTTTTATAAATCGTTGAATAATATTTTTCAGAGTAAAAACATCTGAAATATTTTGTCGTCCTCCCATTACATGCTCTATCACTTGGTTTATTTTTTTTTGTTCTTCTGAAGTTGTTGTTATTATTTCAACTTTGTGTTTTTCAAATTCCTGTTGATAAAGACTGAGCTTATTGGTACTTTCAGAACACAGAAGTCCGACCTTTTTGTAACCTGATTTTTCAACTTTTTTTCGACTTTCTTCCACGATATTGAAAACGGGGATTTCAACCGCTTCTTGCATTGCCTCATAAAAAACATGAACAGTATTACAGGCAATAATTATCAATTCACAGCCAGCTGATTCTAATTTTTTTACGCCCGCTATTAATTGTGATTTTACCAATTCCTCGTCTACAATTCCTTTTTCATCAAACCCAGAAAAAGAAAGACTGTAGAGAATGATAGGAGGATAATCAGAATCTTGAACAGCATTGTATTGGTTCTGCGTATATCCAATCATTTTTTGGTAAAGATTTGCCGAAGCTTCTGGTCCAATTCCTCCCAAAATTCCAATTGTTTTCATTTTTAAAAAAATTAAAAAATACAAAAAACCCACTCAAACTTTGAGCGGGCAATGTTTTAAAAAAAATTTTTACAACAAAATATGCCCGCTATCGCGAGCGCCGACAAAAACCAGTAAAGAAAGCTATAGAAGTCATCGCCCCTTTAAAATATTTAAACACATAAATTATGTCAACCTTTGTTTCAAAAAAATTTTTTTCAGAAAATTTGAAAAATCTCATCAAAAAAATACTATTTCATCGATGCAAAAACAAACTTTTCAGATACTGATCGGAGTGTGTATTTTTATTATTTTAGGGACGGCTACGTTTATTTTTTGGCCGACGATCACAGATCAAATTGCTGATCTGAGGTCTGGCACTGAAACAACGGTAAAAAAGAAAAAAGGCGTCACTCGAAAAATCTCTTATCTGGGACGGATCCGAGAAGCCAAAAAATTAATCGAACACGAGTACTTCACCCTCGCAACACTGGAGCTTCTCCAAGCGATAAAAGAAAAGCCTGATCTCGCCGAACCGTATTTGATTTTGGGGGAAATTTATCTGCGGACCAATGATTCTAAAAAACTAGGAAACCTAATCCTACAACTAGACTCTAAATTCCCAGATCACCCACAAAATGTTGTTTTGGAGGCTCGAAGGCTTATCGCACAGGGAGCGTTTTATCAAGTTCTTACTAGCTTAAACAATGCTGGAGATAATTTATCACCTGATCTGAGGTTTTATAAAGCGGTCCTCAAAGCGCTACAAAATGCGCACACACAGGCTCGAGAAACACTCCGAGAATTAGAAGTACTACCGGTAGCACCAAAAGGATTTGAAATCACAGGAGAAGGAATCCAATCAAAAAAAGTGGACGACGAAGGAAAAGAGTATATCTCTGCCGAATTTGCTCAAAAAGTAACGGAATTCTCTACCATTTATGATGAATTTGACGAGCTGGCAGAAGGAAAAAATCCTCACCTTTTTGCCCTCTTTGCCAAAGCACTCGCCAAAAATAATGAAACTCGACTCGCTCGTGAGTTTGCCGATACCGCGATCAAAGAAGATGTGGGCTATATCGATGCTTGGATCCTGCGAGGATATGCCAACCTACAACTAAAAGATATCCAAAACGCCATCCAAGACCTCAGACACGCCTACGAACTCGATCCAGTCCGACCACAAACACACTATTTTTTGGCTCTCGCGCTGCACGAATCTGGAAATGATAATGAGGCTGTGCTGTTTTTTGAGAAAGCACTCGAACACAAGTTTGAATTTTCTGATGAAGTCCGCTGGAAACTTGTAGAGCTTTTTACTGCCCAAAAAAAATACGATCGAGTCGTAGAACTTTATAAGGAACTTTTGGATGAAGGGACTGCTCAAACAAAATTTGTCAGTGCCATGTTTACGACAATCAATCTGATCAAAAAACCAGACATTGCCCTTGAACTCACAGAAAAATTGATTGTTGAAAAACCAGAAGATGTTTTTCTCCTCAATATGCACGGCTGGGCGCTCCTGGCTAATAAAGAACTGGATCGAGCCGAGGAGGTCCTCGAAAAAGCAGAGTCTCTTGATGCTCAAAATGCCCGAACAGCCCTAAATTTTGGAATTCTCTATGAAGCTCAAAATAGAATTGAAAAGGCTAAAGATGCTTATCAAAAAAGTTATGAACAGGGGCAAAGAACTTCACAAATATCTATCTCAAACCTCGCGGCCGAAAAATATAATGCGCTCCTCCTAAGAGAAGAAAAAGGGCCGGTCCAACTTGAAGCAGGAGATAGGCCGAAACATTCACCATAAAACAAATTCGGAAGTGGGAATGCGGAACGCAGAATTAAATTCTTTATGTTTTTAGTGGAACGATAAAACAAGTTAAATCACTTATTTGTACAAAAACAAAATTATATATATAAAAAAAAAGCAAGAAGTAACTTCTCACACCCCCGAACAAAAAACTTGTTCTAATGGATAAATGTATGT
>CAYFMH010000065.1:0-9470 GCA_964344165.1 uncultured Candidatus Peribacteria bacterium
CTGATAACAAAGGGGATAAGAAAATTTCGGCTTTAAAAAACAAGATTTCTGGTGGGTCAGGTGGGAGTTGAACCCACTACCAAGGCGTTATGAGCGCCCTGCTCTAACCGTTGAGCTACTGACCCGTAGGTGTCACTAGAAGATTGTACATATTTTACCTGCCTCCCCTTCAAAATTCAATCTGTTCAGTTTTTTAACTTTTTTTAGATTGAATTAAAGTAATTAGTGTGAGTAGTTAGTATTTAGGGATAAAAATTTTCGTTTTAATTTATTTTTTTACTCGTGCTCATCACTAAGTACTCATTACTTAAAAATTTGAGCTTCACGAAAATTTTTATGGTGCACGAGGAGGGACTCGAACCCTCACGGATTGCTCCACTGGTTCCTAAGACCAGCGTGTCTACCAATTCCACCACTCGTGCCTCGCTGGAAGACTCCGTTGCTTTCGTCCCGATTCATCGGGACTTCAACTACTCCATCTTCGCTCGGCCTCAAAATTTCATCTGTCCTCAGTTTTATCTGTTAGATAAAATTTTGTCTTTTAGATTTTAAAGTGAATTCCGAGATCCGAAATCCGCATTCCGAAATTTCTTTAATTATCTTGATACCTAAATAAGAGCTCCCGGATTGTAGGAAGGTTGGGAAAGAATTCAAGCTATTTTTTTACACAGCGTAGCAGGTAGCAATTTCTTGGAGGTTTTTTTGTAGATTTTTCCAGTCGTAGGAGAATTTGTAGTTTTCTGATGCCCTGATGATCGCGTGGAGGAGCTGCCAAAAGTTTTCTCTTTCAAAAGTAAAAGCATTTCCACTTTCGCTTTGAGCATCAAAGTTTTCAAAACCACAGTTTTCTGGGATGATGGGGACTATGCCTCGTGAGAGGAATTGTTCGGCTGTTTTTTTTCCAGATTCATTAAAAAGCAAGATCACATTGCTGTTATCTAGTATTTTTTCTTTGTTTTGAAGCGTGTTTTCTAGTATTTTGAAGTTTGAGTATTCTTTTTCTAGTGCAAGGCATCTTGTCTGGGTTTCAGAGTCTGATTCTAGTATGACAGAAAGGTTAAAACCTAATTCGCAAACGGCTTCAACGATACGGGAAAAAGATTCGGCATCTGTTTCAGAGAGGGGGGTAATAAAGCCGATGTTGAATTTTTTTACTTGGGGATTCATGGGGTTTAAACTTTTAAATCTGCTCATTATACCTGAAAAACCGCTTGAAGTCGAGGGAAATCGCTTGCGTTATGGGTGGAAATATGAAGAATGATAAAAAGTATAAAGTATTAAGTAGCGAGTATTAAGGGGGGATTTTGGGAAATACTTGATTCAAAAAACATGAGAACAATAGTTTTAGTTGATGGAAACGCACTCATGCATCGGGCTTATCACGCCGTGAAATTTGCGCCGACTTATGAGGGAAAACCCGTAGGGATGGTCTATGGTTTTGCTTCTATGTTGCTCAATACGATTGAGCACCTTCATCCAGATTGTCTGGTGGTGGCTTTTGATACCAAAGAAAAAACCTTCCGACATGAAATGGATGTAGAATATAAAGCTCATCGAGAAAAAGCTGATGATGAGTTTTATGCTCAAATTCCTTGGGTTTATGAGTGTATCGAGCAATTTGAGATTCCTATTCTGGCCATTCCTGGCTATGAGGCAGATGATATTATTGGGACATTGGCACAGAAGGCTGAAAAGTCGGGAGAAGAAGTAAAGATTATGAGCGGAGATTTGGATTTTTTGCAATTAGTCTCTGATAAGGTGGTCTTGGTCAAACCAAATGGGAAGGTAGAGGATTCGATTTTATACGGGCCAGCTGAGACAGAAGCTCGGCTTGGGGTTACACCTAATCAAGTGATTGATTATAAAGCGATCGTTGGAGACAGTTCTGATAACTACAAAGGTATTCCTGGATGTGGACCAAAAACTGCCAGTGCCCTTTTGAATCAATATGGATCATTGGATGGTATTTATGCGCATTTAGAAGAATTAAATCCTAAACTTCAACAAAAATTTGAGGACAACAAAGATTATGTTTTTCACTGTCAAAAACTAGCGGCTATAGAGACGGCGGTTCCCGTAGATTTTTCTTCTGAAGAAAGCTTTCATTTTGTTCCAGAAAAGACCAATGCATTTTTTCAAAAATTTGGATTTCCTTCGTTATTGTCAAGATATCAAAAAATGATCAAAAATTATGATCAAAAAGGACTTAAAGAACAAGATAGTTATTCAGAAAAAGAAGATAAAAAAGAGCAATTGTCACTATTTTGATTAGAAAAATATTTATCTTTAAAAAACAAGTTGATTTTTGTGGTTAATTATTTTTTTTGTATAAAACTTGATTTTTAACCTTCTTGATAGGTATTAGTCGCTTATTAGAACAATTTTTTTGTTCATAATTTTAGTTGCCAAATTGAATAAAATTATTGTTTTTTGAAAAAAAATAAAAATGAATTCTGCTAAAAATTAAGGTCTTTTTTTAGCCAAAAAATTGTTCACAAAAACAGTTCACAAAAGGGATAAAAGAAAAAAACATTTGCGCGAATATTCTTTCTTCGATAAAGTAGCGATTGCTTCAGATTTACGCATAATTTTATTTTACTTTATATAATGACTCACCAAAAAGTTTTGGTTGGACTGGATATCGGCTCTTCAAAAATCAGAACCGTCGTTGGTCTGGCAGAAGAACGAAAAAATCTTATTAATGTAGTTGGGATTGGGCTTTCTCCGTCCATTGGTATCCGAAAAGGGATGGTCACCGATATGGATGAAGCGATTTCGAATATTACAGCGGCGCTCGAAGATGCGGAAAGAATGACTGGAGAACCGATTCACCGAGTCTATGTAGGTCTCTCCGGGACCCATATCAAAATGTACGACTCAAAAGGAGTCATTGCGATCAATAGTCCAAATGCAGAAATCACAGAGGACGATGTGGATCGAGTGTTAGATGCGGCCAAAGCGGTTTCTTTACCAAACAATCGTCAGCTGCTCCGAATTATTCCGAAGAGTTTCTCTGTAGATTCTCAGCACGGGATCAAATATCCAGTAGGGATGTCTGGAATTCGTCTAGAAGTAGAAGCTCATATCGTGACGGGAGAGACTTCGGCTATGAAAAATCTAGAAAAATGTCTTTATCAGACGGGAGTTGATATTGAAGAGATTATTTCTTCTTCTCTCTCTTGTGCAGAATCAATCCTCGATCGTCGACAAAAAGAACTCGGGGTAGTACTCGTCGAAATAGGTTCTTGTTGTACCAATATGGTTATCTTCGAAGAAGGGACGGTGGTTCACTCAGCGGTGATCCCAGTCGGAGGAGAGCATGTGACCAATGACCTGGCAATCGGACTTCGGTGTTCGATCGATACGGCTGAAAAAGTAAAAGTAGAATACGGAAATTGTCTCCCAAAAGAAGTTTCTGCTCGAGAAGAAATAGATCTCTCACAGATCTCAAAAACAGACGTCCATACGGTCGAAAAACAACATGTAGCCAAAATTATTGAGGCTCGATATCATGAAATACTCCTGATGGTAAGAGATGAACTTGCCAAAGCAGGAAGAGATGGGATGCTTCCGGCGGGTGCTGTCCTTTGTGGTGGAGCGGTGAAGATGCCAGGGACAGTGGATCTGTCTCGTGAAGTTTTGAATCTACCAGTTCAGATTGGGTTCCCTCGAGACGTGGAGGGGATTATTGATCGGATAGATGATCCGAGCTTTGCCAATGTGGCGGGACTACTTCATTTTGCTCATCGTTATGGGAGTGATGGAGGTTTTTTTGATTTTGATATGGGTCGAAACCTTGAAAAAGCTACTCAGTGGCTTAAAAAATTACTTCCTTAGTTTTTAAAAATTTAATACAAAAATAAATAACAATACGCCAACTATCTAACCCTTTTAGAGTGTTTGATACAAAAAGGCAACATGTATTAACTTATCTAACCCCCTAAACATGAAAGACTTATTACAATCGGCAATGGAGGAAAACAAGGCTCAAAAAAAAGCTGCCAGTTCCACTAGTGCAGGTGATGAAGAAGAAAATTCCACTCCTAAACCAGCTGCCCAAACTGTGATTCCGGATGTTTCTCCGGTGGCTAACATCAAAGTGATTGGTGTGGGAGGAGCCGGAGGCAATGCTGTCAATCGGATGGTGACTTCTGATTTTGCCAATGTTGAATTTATTACGCTGAATACAGATGCTCAGGCTCTGTATCACTCGAAGGCCGAAGGAAAAATCCACATCGGACGAGAGACTACTCGAGGACTGGGAGCGGGAGCTAATCCAGATCTAGGAAAAGCGGCCGCCGAAGAAGCACTTGAGGAGATCAAATCTTCGCTCAAAGGAGCGGATATGGTTTTTGTGACCTGTGGTCTTGGGGGGGGGACTGGGACTGGGGCGTCTCCGGTGATCGCCGGGATAGCTCGAGAGCTTGGGGCATTGACCGTGGGAGTGGTGACCAAACCATTCTCCTTCGAAGGACAGCTCCGGACCAAAAAAGCTAATCAGGGATACGAAGAACTCAAAAAGAATGTAGATACGCTTATCACTATCCCAAATGACCGAATTCTTTCAATTATTGATCGAAAGACTCCAATTACGGATGCTTTTTCTGTGGTAGATGAGGTGCTCCGACAAGGAGTGCAGGGGATTGCTGACCTGATTACGCTTCATGGACTGATCAACGTAGACTTTGCGGATATCCGTTCGGTTATGAAAGATGCCGGAACAGCGCTCATGGGGATTGGATATGGTGCTGGAGAAAATCGAGCTACTGATGCGGCCAAGGCAGCGATTGAATCTCCGTTACTCGAGCAATCTATCAGTGGAGCAAAAGGAATCCTCTTCAATGTCACAGGAGGAGATGACCTCTCTATGTACGAAGTAGATGAAGCGGCCAAAGTTATCACGGAAGCGGCTGATCCGGAGGCAAATATTATCTTCGGAGCGGTGATCAATGAGAACTACAGCGGAGAAATGAAAGTAACCGTGATTGCGACAGGATTCTCTGATATTGATAAGAAAAAACCAGGGCATGCTTCGCTTATGCGACAAACTTTTGGGATGAGTCCGGTGTCTGGAGAAGAAAGTGATGAAGATGATCTAGAGACCCCTGCTTTCATGAGAAAAAAACTACGTTAATACTTTCTTTGTTTCATTATTTTTTAGAAAGTCCCGAGTGCTCGGGACTTTTTTGTTGAATTTGAAAAATTTTCTAGTAGTCTGTTACTCAAATGACAAGAGATGTTAATGCCCTTGGGAGAAATGAAGACGGAGTGGTTGTCTTTGAGGCAGGTCAAGGGGCTACTCTTGGAGAATTGTTGGATCAAGGAGTATTAGTGGCAAATAGAGCGGGGGTTTTTTCTGCGGCGGTAAAAGATGTGGTTGAAGAAGAAAGAGGTAAGAATGAGTCTTAATTAATAAAAAAATGAAAATGCCTATCAGGGGACTCGGGATGCTTGAAGCAATTGAAAGATTGGCAACTGATGGATCTGTAGATGAAGGAGGTGAAGGTGAAAGTGCTGTTGAGTCTGAAGTTGCAGTAGTAGCAAAAGCGATTGATCGAGCGACTGGTGGTAACAGTTTTAGTGTTCCAGGAAGAGAAATTCCTGGTTTACCTGTTAACACTTCAAGCAATGCAGGGCTCTCGTCAGCCTCGACATCATGATCATTTATTAGGGGGAACACATACTCCCGGGAGACAGAAATGGGTGAGATGATTACAGTACCTTCCGTAAATTCTCTAGTTGTTTCCGACTCACGACCTTGAGTAGTTCCGCTTCACTCGCTTTTTTGATGTCTCCCACCGATCCGAAGGTCTGAAGCAGCTTCTTTTTTGTGCTCGGGCCGATGCCTTCTACTTCATCCAGGATGGATTTGACGACGGATTTTTCTCGTAGATTTCGGTTGAACGAAATGGCAAACCGATGCGCTTCGTCTCGGATTCTCTGGAGTAGTTTTAGCGCCGGGGAGTCGAGGGGGAGTTCAATGGGATCAGGCTCTCCTGGTCGGAAGATTTGTTCTTCCTGCTTCGCGAGGGCGATGATCTGGGTTTGTGGATCGAACTTCTTGGGGAATTTGAAGTCTTTTACGGCTTTCATGACGGCGGAGAGTTGGCCTTTGCCGCCATCGATGATGATGAGATCAGGAATGTTAGATGCGCCCAAATTGGGCGCATCTACGGAGATTTTTGAAAATCTCCGTCCCAGGATTTCATGCATCGAGGCAAAATCATCAATCTTACCATCCGGGAGTGTTTTTACCTTAAATCGACGGTATTCTGATTTCTTCGGTTCGCCGTCCACGAAGACGACCTGCGAAGCCACGGTGTGAGTGCCTCCGAGATGAGAGATATCGTAGCATTCCATCCTTTTGGGTGGATTTTTGAGATTTAGTTCTTCTGCGAGTTCGGGGAGAGCCTTGGCGAAGTTTTCCGCATGTGAAGCTGTTTCCAGCGCTGTTTTTTCCGCAAAGTTTTTTGCGTTTTTTTGAGCAATTTGAAGCACTTCTTTTTTTGATCCTTTTTGTGGCGTGTGAATTTCGATTTTTTGGTCGTCAAAGAATTGGGAGGACAAAAAGGATTCCAGTTCTTCTTTTTCTTCTATTTCTACCGGGATACAGATCTCTCTAGGTGGTTCATCAATTCTTTCATAAAATTGGGTGATAAAATTTCCAAGTAATTCTGCGTCGGGGATGTCTGTATTTTTTGATTGAAATTCAATCTCATTTTGATCGAGGAACTTCCCGTTTCGGAAGGCGATTCGGACAAAGAAGACCGATGTTTCTGTTTTTTCAAAATGGATAAAATCTCGGTTGATCAGATCTTCAAATTGCACATTTTGTTTTTCGGTCGATAGTTCGATGGACTGGATCAGGTCTCGGGTTTTGCCCGCTGCTTCGAAGTTTTTTTCTTCGGCAAACTTCATCATTTTTTCTTGGAGCGATTTGATTACTTCTCGAGTATTTCCGCGGAGGAACTGCTTCATGGCGTTTACACTCTTTTGGTATTCTTCCATGGATATTTCGCCTGAGCAGGGAGCGGCACATTTTTTGATATGAAAATCAAGGCAGGGGAGTGAGCGTTTTTCGGGGTTGGAAGTTATTTCCGGAGGGCGACACGGCGCCGTGTCGCTTTCAATATCCGAGGAAGGCGAGGTGACGTCACCTCGCCTTCCAGTCATCTCAAGGCGGCAGGTTCGGATCTGAAACACTTTTTGGCAGAACTGGGTGGTGGCGCGCAGTTTTTTGGCTGAAGTTTTCGGCCCAAAGTAAAAACTCCCGTCTCGCACAATTTTTCTGGTCGTTTCCATGCGCGGGAAATCTTCATTGGTCAGTCGCAGATAGAGAAAATTCTTATCATCCCGCAGAAGGACATTGTACCAGGGACGGAATTCTTTGATGAGGTTGTTCTCGAGGATTAAGGATTCCATCTCCGAGTTCACCGTTCGGGTTTCTATTTTTGTGATAGATTTGACGAGCTTTTCGAGCCGCGGCGATTTTTTTGTTTTTTGGAAATACGTACTGACTCGTTTTCTCAGATTTTTAGCCTTCCCCACGTAGAGCAGCTTTTCGTTTTTATCCCAAAAAAGGTAACAACCTGGATTGGTTGGGATTTCCTTAGAGGTGAATTTGAAGGGAGTGGGTTTTTTCTTTTTCACACTAGAATTGTAAAAAAACGGATTTTTTGGACAAGCGAGTTTATTTCCACTTCCACTCCAAAATTTCTTTCGGGTCATCACCATGTTTGCAGATGTACTTTTTGTGCGCTTCGAGCCGGGACTCCATGTCTTTGATCACCTTTTTGAGAGTAGGGGTGTCGATGTCTTCCTGTTCCCAGAGCTTGCGTGCCATGTCCATCACGAGGTGATAGCGAGAGGTTTCGTTTCTTGTCTCCATGTCAAATGGGGTTGTGGTGGAGCCTTCTTCGAGATATCCGTTTACCTTCACTCGACCACAGCCGGTGTAATCGAAAAGTAATTTTTTGATCGTATGTGGATACCCGTGGAAGTTGTAGACCACGCCCTTGTCCGGAGTGAAGAATTTATCCAAAAACTTAGAATCTGACGCCACGGTGTGATCACCAACACCCAATGATGTGAGTTCAGATACATTTACAAATCTCACTCGAGATTTTGGTAGCACCTGCTTCATAATCTGAAGCGCGGCCAGACACTCATTGGTCACGTAGTCTCCACTGGCGGCGAGAACCACCTGTGGATCTCGATCACTCGCGAAGTCCCAGGTCATGATCCCTTTGTCCATTTGTTTTTTGGCCTGATCGAGTGTGAGCCAGTTGTATTGGAGTTTTTTCCCGGCGACGATGCAGTTGAGCCGATTTCTGGATCGGAAACACTCTTCCATCGTGACGAGCATTGAATTCGAGTCTGGTGGGAAGTACGAATGAATAATATTTCCGTCTTTTTCCATCATCGAAGAGATGAAAGAAGGATTTTGATGAGAGAACCCGTTGTGATCTTGCCGCTCGAGGAGAGATGTCAGGATCACGTTCATGGCCGGCAAAGGCTTCCGGAAGTTTGTTTCGAGCGAGGCCTTGATAAACTTCACATACTGATCGGCCATGGAGGCGATTACCTGCACAAACGCCTCATAGGAGACAAAAACCCCATGACGTCCGGTCACATTGTACCCGTGCATGAGTCCGAAGAGGGTGTGTTCAGACAGCATTTCTAGTACTTTTCCTTCTCGGGCCATGTCATCATCCCAATCCTCGATTGGCCACTGCCAGGACCTTTTTGTCTGCTCGAAGACGGCATCAATTTTATTCGAATACGTCTCGTCCGGACTGAAGATCCGAATGTTATCCAGTTTTTTGTTAAGTCGGATGAGTTCTGCGAGAAAAGCCCCACATTTTTTCATGGCACTGTTTTTCATGGTTCCCGGAGCGACATTTTTGGTGGCTAATTTTTTCAGATTCGGGTATTTGAGTTTCTTGACCTGATCCCCGCCGAAGGCGTACGGCTGACAGCCGCTGGCTTTGGCTTTCTTTGGGATGAGCGATTTAATTTCCGGACAAAATTCAAACTTCCCGGTGATTCTTTTTTTGAAAAGTTCTTCAAATTTGTAGGACTTCATCCATTTTTCCAGAGTGCGGAGATCTTTTTTGTCTGATTTGGCGTCTTTGAAAATCACCTGATGAGATTTGCAATTTCCTTCAATTTTTATATCTCCATCGAAAGGAGGAGAGTGCCAGCCTTTTGGAGTTCGCAGTACGATCATCGGCCAGCGAGGTTTTTCTATTTTTTCTCCCGCCCGAGCCCGTTTTTGTATGCCTCGGATTTTTGCATAACAAGTATCCAGTGTTTCAGCCATCTGTTCATGAATATCTTTTTGCATTTCTTCATCGACGAAGTGGGGATCATAGCCGTATCCTTCAAACAATTTCGCCAACTCTACATCACTCATGCGGCCGAAGACGGTTGGTCCAGAAATTTTATACCCATTTACATGCAAGATTGGG
>CAYFMH010000066.1:0-9373 GCA_964344165.1 uncultured Candidatus Peribacteria bacterium
CTACTCAATTCTAATATTTGATCAACTTTTTTATTCAAAATGCGTAAGTCCTACCCCAAATACCGAGAAACAAAAGAGATCCGATAAGGTAGCTGTAATAGTGATCCATTTTTAATTATTAAAATCCTTCAAATATTCCTCAATAACACCCTCATCTGGCTTCTTCATGTTAGACACGTAATAATGTACTCTCAATAAATCATTTCCCTTGTTGCAATCAGTAATACCATCCATTGCCAGCGTATCTGGAGCAACTTCTATTGAGAGTAAACAGCTGATAAGACCGTAGTTATTTTTGAATTCAATGTATTCGATTATTGAGTCATGATCTTTGGCTGTTTGTTCAAACGTGTTTTGAATAAAAGTCTGTCTATCTTCTGTTATGGTATTTTCAGCAGTTACGATGAAGTAAAATCTTCCCCTTTTCCCATCTCCTCCCGCTCCTCCAAAAACTAACATCTGATCTTCTCCCATTAATTCCATCTCCAAAAACCTCCGACATTCCTCAATACAGAGCACTGCCCAAGTCATTAATTCCTTATCCGGATTTTCGAGGTATTTATCTAGCATTTTGAAGCTCTCTAATGATCCGAAGTGAGCGAGACAAAAGAGAATTCGTTTTTTTCCCTCCAAAGGAAAGTTTTTATCAAAGAGGTTTGAACTTTCCTTTGAAACTTGTTTTTCTGGATATTTATCCAGATTAATTTTGTTGTGATAGGAAATGTAGGATTGTTGTTCTTCTGGTGTGATTTCTACTTCTGATTTTATGGTTTGGAGTTTATCAGGAAGAGCCTCAAGCAGTTCGGATAATTCTTCATCAATCATAAGTAGGAAATTAAGCTATTTAAACATAATTCTTTGTAATTGATTTTTTTGAAAAAACAAGGAAAGTGAAATAGATGACTTGGTTTACTTACGCACTATTCTCCGGATTTTTCTTCGCTCTTTCAAAAGTCATTACTAGGGCTACATTGAAGAATAAAGGCAATCCAATGGCTTTTTTCTGTCTTCAGGACTTTATAGCCGGATTGTGCTTATTGCCTTTTATCAGCCTTTCATTTCCTCAAACAATCATTCCTTGGATCATCTTCATTTTTGTCATTTTTTCTGCATTTATTACTGATTATTTCAGTGCTTTAGCTCTGCAAAATACAGGGGTTTCTATCTATCAGATTGTGGCTCAAGTGAGGCACATATTAGCTTTAGTACTCGGAATGATCCTTTTTTCAGAGCCAATAATGATATTAAAAGTTGTTGGAATAGGGTTTATCGTGCTCGGAGTAATTATTGCCTTATTTCAAAGACAGAAAAATATTTTTGATAAGGGTTTTTATTACAGCCTGATTAGCACTCTCGGAGCTGTAGCTATTTTTGTTTTTTATAAATATGCTCTCGAATATTTTGAAATTTCTACTCTGGCATCGTTAGCTTTAATTGGAGCAAGTTTTATAGGTTTAGGAACTCTAAAATTCAATGTCAAAAGCTGGAAAGATAAATTTGTATTGAATAGATCAGGTGTGATTTTTAGTAGCATTGCCTTTGCTTTATTTCTGTATTGCCTTCTTTCTGCTATCAAAACAGGTGAAATATCTCGAGTTATTCCGGTTAATCAAGGATCTCTTATTTTTGCGGTGTTAATGGAGATGGTGTTTTTGAAGGAGCGAGATCATATAGTTCGAAAGCTAATCGGAGTGACCTTGATTATGGGAGGAATATTTTTGATGAACTGAAAAAAAACATGAATGATTTACTTCAGCAGATCAAATTAAAACCCGTTGAAACAAGCGAGGAAAGTGCTACATACCACAAAATCCGGAAAGTCGATATTTTTGAGGTTAATCATCCAAAAACAGAATATGATGATAACCATCCTGATGAAAAGAAACCTCAAAATCATCCACATATTTTAGTTTATAAAAATGAGGTTATCGGTGCTGTTCGATTGGATGAGTTAGGTAATAAAACAATTGGTATTCGAATGTTTGGTATCAAAAGTAAGTATCAAAAAAAAGGAGTTGGGACACAGGCAATTAAACTTATTGAGGAATATGCTCGAAGGAAAAATTGTAATAAACTGGTTTTAAACGCTAACAAAAACTCTATTGGCTTTTATGGAAAGAAAGGATTTGTGAAGAATTTTTGGGAAGGCGATAGCAAAACTGGTTCAATCCCGATGGGAAAAAATATAGATACATAAATTCATGGAAAAACCTGAAACATTAAAAATCATAAATGAACATGAGCGATCGATCTTTGCTCGTATTTTGAATGATGTTTTAGAAAGAAAATCTCATGAAGTCCCTTTCGTTGTTGGAATAAATGGAATAGACGGAAGTGGAAAAACTTCTATAGCTTCTAAATTTGCAGGTTTTTTAGAAGATCAGGCTCGAAGCGTTCAAGTCCTCCATATTGATGATTTTCATAACCCAAAAGCCATTCGATATGCCGGAGATAAACCAGAACCAGCAAAATATTTTCATCAAAGTTTTAATCTCCAAGCACTCATTGATGAAGTATTTGTTCCACTAAAAACCAGAAAACAATTACAAAAAACACTTTCCCTTTTGGATCTGGAAACAGACCAGTTTGATTTAGAAAGAACTTATTCCATCATTCCCGAAACAATTGTTGTTTTTGAAGGGGTATTTTTGTTCCGGCCTGAGTTACTCCCTTTTTTAGATTACAAAGTACTGGTAGATATACCCTTTGAAGAAAGTAAAAAAAGAGCGGTACTTCGCTCGCCTCATTTAACAGAAGCCGATTTAGCTTCCTATGATCGGAAGTATATTCCGGCTCAAAGGCAGTATTTCGAAGATTGTAGACCTCATGAGGTGGTTGATTTAGTGATAGATAATATGGATTTTAAATTTCCTAAAATTAAACCAACAGTATGAAATACGATGGAATTATTTTCGACATAGATGGCACTCTCTGGAATGCCACTCCATCCAGTGCAAAAGGCTGGAATATTGGTTTAGAACAATTAGAGGAGAGTAAACGAGTGACTTTTGAAGACATCCAACGAGTCACAGGAAATCCAATGCATAAGTGTGTGGAAATGCTTCTCCCTGAACTCAATAAAAAATATCCTGATCTGGCAAGTATTCTAAATCTTGCAGAGCTTGAAATTATCCAAAAAGAAGGAGGTGTGCTTTATGAAGGGGTAAAAGATAAAATTCCACAACTGGCTGAAAAATATGATCTCTATCTTGTGAGTAATTGTGATGAAGGGTATTTAGAACTTTTTTTGAAATTAAGTGGTTTGAGAGATTATTTCAAAGATGCTGACTGTCATGGACGTACTCAAAATTCAAAGGGACAAACAATTAAGGGATTAGTAGAAAGGAATAATCTAAAAAATCCGGTATATATTGGGGATACGAAAGGAGATTGTGATGCTACAGAGGAAGCTGGAGTAGATTTTATTTTTGCTTCTTATGGCTTTGGGGAGGTTGAAAACCCTTCCATTTCAATAAGTTCATTTAAGGAGCTAATAAATTATTTTAATAGAAATTAATCTGATGTCTTCTAAAAAAACCTTACAACGAAACATAAAAATCTATTACTCCAATGATTTCTTCAATGGATTAATGGCTATTTCTGCCCCAATCATTGTAATTTTTCAGTTGCAATCAATCGGGCTGAGTTTAGCAGAGGTTTTAATCGGAGAGGCTTTTTTTGCTCTAGCTATATTACTTTCAGAAGTTCCGACTGGAGTTGTTGCGGACAGAGTGGGAAGGAAAAAGAGCCTATTAATCGCAGAAAGTCTCGTTGCCTTCAGTTTTATTTATCTTGCTTTAGCAAATTCTTTTTTGGAGGTTATTTTTGTACAAATAGTTATAGGGATTGGAATGGCTTTTGCTTCTGGAGCTAATCAAGCCATTCTATACGACACGTTAAAAGTATTTAAAAAAGAGAAAGATTATAAACGAATTTATGGGCGTGCTCGTACTATCCAATACACCACTTCAATCATAACCAATATACTAGGAGGTTTTCTGGCTACTTTATTTGGGTTATTCTTTCCGATTTTAATGGGTGGTTTTTTTGCTATATTATCAGTTTTAAACCTAACACTATTTATAGAGCCACCAAGAGGGAAAAAGAGAACTAAATCACTTCATGAGCATACTTGGAAGGCTTTTGTGTATATATGGAAACATCCACTAGTTCGATATACTATTATTTTCTCAATGATCTTGGGAGTGGGGCAAAAATTGAGCTTCCACACCCTCAATCCTTATTGGGATTTAATGGGCGTGCCTGTTGCTTTATTTGGAGTGGCTTTGGCTTGCCATAATCTATTGGCGGCTCTTTTTAGTCATTATGCTCACTGGTTTATTGAGAAATTAGGCGATGTAAAATCTCTGCTTCTCATTCTATCCATTTCTTGCGGAACATTCGCCATTATGTCCGGCTTTAATTTAGGGCTTGTCGGAGCAATGCTATTTCCTTCTATGTTTCAGATCGTGCGAGCTATTTTCCCAATCGCTACAGACGATATGGTTAATCGAACCACAGAAAGCCATCATCGTGCAACAGTTCTCAGTATGAAGTCTTTTCTTATGAATGGAGCACAAATGCTATTACTGCCTGTTTTTGGGTATGCAGCAGATATTTTAAGCCTTCTTTCCGCCTTCATGTGGATGGCTGGGATAATGTTTATTATTGGCCTTGTAGCCTTGCTTCACCTTTATAAAGTTCCTGCTAAATTTTCTAATTCATGACCACTCAAAAACTCACTATCAAAGACGAACTCACAGAATTTCTTCTCTACAAAACTCCCAACGGAGAAGTAAAAGTCGAGATATTTTTCCATAACGAGAATGTCTGGCTCACGCAAAAGCGGATGGCAGAACTTTTTGGAGTAAATGTCCCAGCTATTAGCAAACATCTGGAAAATATTTATTCCGCTGGAGAACTGGAAAAAGAGGCAACTGTTTCCATTTTGGAAACAGTTCAGAATGAAAGTGGAAGAAATGTCAAAAGGCAAATGGAGTATTACAACTTAGATGCTATTATCTCTGTCGGATACAGAGTAAACTCCCTTCAGGCTACTCAATTTCGGATATGGGCAACTAAAAAGCTAAAAGAATTTATGATCAAGGGCTTTGTTATGGATGATGATCGCCTTAAGAATGGGCGACACTTTGGCAAAGACTATTTCGAAGAACTCCTCGAAAGAGTTCGGTCAATACGAGCCAGTGAACGAAGAATATACCAAAAAATCACTGATATTTTTGCTGAGTGCAGTATCGACTACGATCCGAATTCTCAGACTACCAAAGACTTCTTTGCAAACGTACAAAACAAATTTCACTTCGCCATCACCGGGAAGACAGCGGCTGAAATTATCTACGAAAAAGCTGATAAAAATCAGCCAAAAATGGGATTGCTCAGTTTTAAAAATGCTCCAAAGGGGCGAGTCTTGAAATCCGATACTTTAGTAGCTAAAAACTATTTGGAGGAGGATGAAATCAAAAAATTGGAACGAACCATTTCAGCATACTTTGATTACATCGAAAATCAGATTGAGAAACGAAATGAATTTACGATGGAGAGATTAGCTCTTTCTGTAAATCGATTTTTAGAGTTTAACGATTTTCGGGTTTTGGATGGATTGGGAAAAATATCCCGAAAAGAGGCTGAGAAAAAAGCTCTCTCAGAGTACAAAGAATTTAATAAAAATCAGGAAGTTGAGAGTGATTTTGATAGGCTATTGAAACAAACCAATCAATCAGGAGACTAAATCTCCTCAGAGGTTTTCATATTTTTTATAATTTCTTCCTCACTTTCCAACCCTCTTATTTTTCCCGATAAAATTCCCATCCGACAATCTATTCCTTCGCTAGTAAGTTTCCAGTTAGTGTCCTTCAGTGCATCACTAATTACCTTTTTAAGCTCCTTTTTAGCAGTATTTTCAAGCCTTTCTGGATTTGCCTCATAAGTCGTAAATTTAAAGGTTACATGCCTTTCTGTATTAGCTTCTCCAAATTTTAGCTTTTGAAATTTTTTTCCCTTAATAGCCTCTTTTATCCTTTTTTGCACCCCCAGTATATTGAGCTTCTTTACTTGTTTAGCTTTGTCTCGAAGAGGTTTTTCTTCCTTATCTTTACATATTTTTTCATAGAGATCTCCCACCCTTTCTAATCCATCTTTAAATTTTGCATACTCAACTCCTTCTTTTTCCGTTAAACAAAAACGAAGCTTATCTCGCTCTAATAAATTTTCTTCTTTGATTTGAGCTAAAGTTTTTTTCTTTTTCTTTGCTATTTCCCATTTATCAGCATATTCACAATGAGGGCATTTGCAGATAAATACTGTTTTTGTTTTTAATTTTTTCATCTCTTCAGTCAGAAACACGTCACATTTTGGACACTTATTTGGTTTTATTTCCCAAATTTCTCCATCTGCATATTCCGCTTCTCTGTATTTGCAATCTGAACATTCGTAGGTGAAACATACTCGATCATTATGATCATTGTCATCAAAAATATCCTTACGACGTAAAAGCATCTTTGCTCCACACTCTCGACATCGTTTATTTTCTTTTGGAAAAGAACTATCCCATATTTCTTTACGTTTTTCATCTCGAAGTCTGTCTCTCTCCATATTTTCAGTGATCCGCTTTTCCCTTCCTAAATAACGCTCTCCTGTTTCGATAAGCAACCTTAAGCGTGTCGCATAGTGGGTAGCACAAAATTCTTGTCCCTTTTTTGGAAGCTTTTCAACCTCGCTTGGAGTTATAGTTTTAGTTCCTTTTTCTTCACTTTTATCACTTATTTTGAATACAATTTTGTCAGCATTTGGGTATTTTTCGGTAAAATATTTCTCAGTTAAACGACACTGAAATACAGTTGCTTCATCGTACAAATCTTCATAATACTTTCGATCTTTTAAGTAGATATGATAAATCATGAAAAATGGTTTTAGTTTCTCCCATGTTTCTGCATTTTTTGCCTTTTTTCAGACTCTACGAAAGATTTTAAATTCACCTCAGTAAAAACTCTGCCACAAGAAGTTTTCTGAAAAGGAATGTTATAATTTTTTAGCAAAACTAAAAACCGAGGCTGAGATACTCCAATAAAATCAACTGCACCGCTTTGTCCAAATAACTTCGGCCTTTTATTTACATCCCCAAATATGGGAGAGATTTTTTCTTTTCTAGCTTTTTTAAAGGCCTCCAGATCGTCCTCAAAAAAAATACGCCCTCTTTTAATCATCACAAAAGGGATTTGATGCTTCTCAATAAGACGACAGAAATGAGCGTTACTAATGCCTAAAAATTGGTAAGCATCTCGAAAGCCGAATAATCTAACTTCTTGCATAAAGTTAATTTTATTTGCAAAAAGTTTGACAAACAGCTATTAGCAAGATACTTTTATTGCATCTTGTTATATTTTAGCCATGAAAATCAAACCACGACTCGATTTACCAGATTTCGACACAGAAGGTTTTATCTTTGAAGTCTCTGCAAATTTAGATTGTCCAGACTCGCCTCTGGTCGATCTGAACATCCGAAATCTGGATAAAACCTACTGTTTTTCGCTATCGGTAAGCAATCAAGGATTGGATTTAATTTTAGACCTTCTTCTCGACTCATCTCGTGGGATCAATACTGCTTATGAGAAGTATTGGAATGAGCGAGAAAAGAAATGATGTTAAAATCGAGAAAAGCCTTTTGAGAAGCGGTTGAACTTGAGTTTTTTATGCA
This sequence comes from uncultured Candidatus Peribacteria bacterium, assembly GCA_964344165.1. Classification (GTDB taxonomy): domain Bacteria; phylum Patescibacteriota; class Gracilibacteria; order UBA4473; family UBA4473; genus CAYFMH01. The sequence continues at coordinate 7,715 of CAYFMH010000066.1, forward strand.
AATCTGCTATAATGTGCAGAATTGCCATGCATCAAATCGAAAACAAATTTATAAATGCTTTTCCCTCTGCACGTTTCATCTACTTCAGTGAGGTATATCAACCGAGAAGTGCTGAAACACAAGGAAGTAAAATCGAAAGCAAATCTAGAGAGCCTCTTTCTCAAGAAAGGGAGGCTGAATTGAATGATGCTGCAAGAGTAAATCGTGAAGCAGAAACTGCTCACAGAACGCAAGAAGCACAAGAATTTAAAGATGCTCAACCTACTTTAGAACAAGAGCTGGAAGCAGCTTATGATAGAATGGAAGTGAGAAATGCCCAATTAGATGCTTCAACGACTGGAGAGTGGTATCAAGAAAATACAGGCGTAAAACTTTCTGCAGCCAAACAGACTTGGTGGGGTATGGTTGGGGCAAATTCATTGCAGAGTATTCAACATTTGGGATCTGCTATTGCTCATCCAATTCGGACGGCAAAGGCTATGGGAGAGCTTATTACCAGTCCGGTTCAAAGTTTCAAAAAAGTTAAAGAGGCCTATCATGATGAATGGATTACTTCCAATACTCCAGGAAAAATAGGAGTAGTTTGGAGGGGAGCATTAGATCTTGTCTTGGGGGTGAAGGGGGTAACTACAGCGGTTAAAACAGCTAAATTGGGAGGATTAGCAGCTAGGGCTGGAAAGCTTGGAAAAACGGCCCAAAGAGGAGCTGAAGCCATAGGAAGAGGATTAGAAAAAACAGGAGAAGTTGTTGGCAGAGTTACTACTCCCATAGCTGAAACTGTCGGAAAAGTTATTCCAGAAGGTGTAAAATCAGCCACAGGAACTGTAACTCAAAAAGCAGGTGAACAGTTTCGGTTTAGACCAATTGATAATCCTTTGGATCAGGCAACTGCTTCTTTGCGAGAACAAATTGCAAAACAAGGTCGAAAAACAGAAGTGGTATCAGCTACCTCTGATGTAGCTAGAAAGTCTTCTAATGAAGAGGTTATAGGAGTTTTAGAAGCTGAACTGGCTCAATTTCCAGATCTAAAATTACTGCTCAGAAAATACATTGAAGACACTCAACATAAACTGGGTATAGTTGATTTTCTCAAGAACCCGAAAACCAGAGAAACTGTATTACAAGAGCTAAGATCTATAAGCCTTGAAAAAACCTTAACTCCGGATGAATTCAGAAGAATTATCGACAAAACATTCAATCCAGAAATTCCTATTTTCAGATCAAATGATAGAGAATTTTCTTATTCGGTAATTGATGGGAAAGAAGTGCCACGATCTCAATTATTGAGGGAAAATCTTTTAGCACAAAATGAAACACTCTATTCGATAGGGGAAGTTCCTACTCCTCGACAAAGAATTTTTCTTGAAAAGCATGTTGACCATATCAATGGATCAACACTCCCGAAACTAAAAGGAATTTTGAAAGATGTATCAGGAAGCTTTGATAGATCAGGCGGTTTTCCTGTGGTGAGAACAAGAGCGAAAACATACGATGGAATTCTGGATAAAATTTCGAGAATGAGAAAAGGAAATGACGGAAAGCCACCAAGACCGGATTACAATTTAGCAGATATGCCGGATGCAGTTGGAGGAAGGATTGTTGTGAGAACCTATCTAGGATCTCCTAAGAAGTAGCGTTAAGAAGGCGAGCTGAGCCATA
>CAYFMH010000067.1:0-9253 GCA_964344165.1 uncultured Candidatus Peribacteria bacterium
GGGGAATGCTATTAATCACAATACCAAGAGCAATCCACACTAGATTTATACTGGCTCTCACGACAAATCCAAATTTATTTTTATCTCCCAAAAGCCACACGACCACCATATTTCCCAAAAAAATAATCCAATCTAAACCGTAATATTGAGAAAACGAATCCAAGAAAAAGGCTTCCATAATTTTTAATTTTTCAATTTTTTGATCAATTTTCCCATCTCGATCGGATTCATGTGTTGGTGATACTCTGTTTTTCCATCCTTCTCCACCACCACCGTGATCGCTTTTTCACATTTCCCCTGACAGGGACACTTCTCAAGTTCAAACTCACCATCTTTGCTTTTCACCCCTCTGTCCGGCAAAGCTTCAGCGTAGTCGGATTCAATCCCCAAATCCGCCTTTGCCCGATCAAAAACAAAATTAGAAAAATGCCCAGAACAAGTTCGACCATGGCAGACCTTAATCTTTGTCATGAATTAGTTTTTAGTTATTCGTTTTTAGTCTTAAAAATTTAAACCCGAACAACGAAGTTCGAAAAACGAAGCACGAGCCTATAACGAAAATTCATAAATCTTATCTTTGGTCAACAAATTAATCTTTTGACCGAGGTCATCCACGACAAAGTCTCGTGCGTCCGGAATATCATAGATCACTTGCTTCTTATAAGTAGCAAGCTTTTCTCCTTTTACAAAGACCAAGATTCGAGCATTGTCTGGATCCAGGATGTAGAGGAAATCAAGATCTTTATTGGTATAAATTCTTAAATTTTGTCCTTTGATACCAGTGGTCGGCATGTCCCGAAAAGCGTAATCTTGTTTTTCTCCTCGGAAAAGTTTCTGGATGGTTCCATCATCGCTGAGGATAAAAACAGATCCATCAATAGAAAAACTTACCGCACGGCTGAGATCTGCTCCCTGATTGTATGGAATCGCTCCAGAGTACTGATCTCGTTTTCGTTCATATTTCCAGATTTGATTTTCTACTGGGTCAAGGAGATAGGCAAACCGTCCATAAGTATTGACCCCGATCCCTCGTTTCCAAGAATCATCAGACGTCCCCATCGGGCTGATCACTCCATCTCGGTATTCTACGATCCGCGGAGTGTCTGTCAGAAAAAGAATAGTGTTTTGATCTTTTCGAGTGGTCGCTGCGATAATGCTTTCTTTCTCAGAGATTGCGAGCCCTTTTTCGACGATATTTCGGATGGTTTTGTAGACTTTTTTGAGGTCATGGACAAACAAGTTTCCTCGCAAATTGAGAAGCCCCATTGATTCCACGTTGTCATTTTTGACTCCAATGTCAGCTAATAATACCGGTGAGACTTTCCTCGCATTCTCGACTTGAAGTTGTTTTTCTTGGATATCAGCAAGAAGGAATTGAGCATCTGATCGGAACGTTTTTGATTTTGATCCCAAAACTGATTGTACTGAAGTTTTGGCTTTTTGGAGATATTGGGCCGCTTGAGTCCGGTCTCCCTGAAGAAGTAGTGTATCCGCTTGCTGTAGCGCTTCACGAGCAATAGAGAGTTCCTCTCTCAGTTGTTTAGTTTCCGCTGATTCATATCCCACCACCGCTCGAATAAAGATCCCAAGAATCAAAACTCCCAAAACCGCTCCAGCAATTTTTACCAATTTTTTTGAAGATCCTCCCTTCATACCAAACAAACCAGCTGATAGTTTTGAAGACAGAGGTCCCCGAACTTTTGAAACCAAATCTTTGATCTGAAGAAAAATTGGTTTGAGTTTCATCAGTGGAGCCAATCTTCCTCCTCCTCTCCGGAGAGTGGTTCTTGGCGTATAATTTTCAGCCGGTTCTACAAATTCCACTTTTTCTTCTGTTTCAGCCACTATTTCGTCCGCATCGAGGAGCTGTGGAGCTTCTTCTGTTTCTTCCTCTGGCCCGTCAACCGAAGCTTTAGCGGAGGTTGATTTCCCTTGTTTTTTTGGCATCATTCGTGAGAGAAATCCAGCCGCCGGAGCGTTCCCTGTTTTTCCAATCCCGATCGCCGTGATAAGATAATCATCTTTGGAATTATTGGTAAGCTCCTGCCGAAGGATATTGGCAGAATCCCCAAAATCCGATCGAGAAAAAATATCAACTAACTGGTTTGTGGTCACTGTCCGGAGAATCCTCTGCGTGGCCAAAAGAATAGTATCTCCCAGAGACACCTGACCGTTCAAAATATTTAAAAATAAATCTTCACCGTTCTCCGGCGTCTCAGAAATCTGTGAAACATTGGTATCCCGTAGGAGATAAGCCTCAGAAATCCCGGATTGCGAAAGATACAAATTATGAAAATCAAAAAACGCCACCACAATATCTGGTGTATCTGACATTTGATTGGCATATTTTTTGGCCTCCATGTTGGCAGCCTTGAGTGCTTCTTCAAATTTGTCATATGGATCTTGGATCTTTGATGTCTGAAACACATTTACAATGTTACCAAAAACCGCTTCAGCGATCATCTTGGCATCTTTGGTGGATTCGGGAAATTTTCCCAAGAAAAAAAGTTCTCCCCCCTCTCCTACTTTTTCATGAAAAGAAAAGCTGAGATTAGCTTCAGAGGGTTGGGTCTCGAAAGTGTGAACGGAAAAAGACATGAGCGTAAACAGTTAAAAATTTGCCAGACTACTCTGGTGTAGAATCCTTTGTTTTTATTCTGTTCTCTTTATAGCAAAAAAAAATTAAATGCAAAATTTTTTCTGTGCCCAAAAACAAGACCTTTTTGAGATGGAATCCTCTAAAAATCTCCTCAAAATCATTTGACTTTTTTTGCAAATTTTACCATAAAAAAACAAGAAAATTAATTACTCAAAAAATGAATGAAGGGGATCCAAAATCATCCAGGGAACTTTGGAAATTAGACTCGATTTCCAAATGGTGTGCCTTATTTTTAAAAGAAGTTCATAATTACCCTAGAGATGAAGTTTGCATGTTAGAAGAAGGTGAAACACTTCATTTTTATAATCCAGATACAGGAGTAGAAATTTGTTGCATACGAAAAAACACAAAGTTAAATCCCGATCTCGACTTTGATGATATTGCAAAAGGAATGCTTGAAACAGCCAGAAAAACTAAAAAAGCTCTAGAATAAGTCTACAAAACCATCCTCGGCTGTAAATTTCCACATACAATCTCTCCTATCCCCACCGTCTTCCCCCCACAGAGGACGAGTATTTTTTCTTTTTCTACGCCTGGAAATTTGAAAGCCCTCCCCGCAATGAAATCCTGGATCCTCCCGAGGGGGATCTCTCGATGTGAGATGTGCGTGATGATGTATTTAGGATCGATCGTCCCCGTGATCATCTCGAGGTACTCGGCATCTTCGACGGAAATTTTTTCAATCTTGGTTCGACGAAGTTCTGTACAGATCCCCTTCGTCCCAATCGCTTCGGATAAATCTCGTGCAAAACTACGAACATAAAATCCCGCCGCCACTTCCATCTCGATTTTTATTTCTGGAAATTCATACTTCAAAATTTTGACAGAAAAAACCTCAGTTTCTCGTGGTTTGATGTCTACTTTTTCCCCTTTTCGGGCCAGATCACAGGCTTTTTTTCCTTTTATTTTGATGGCAGAAAATTGCGGGGGCGTTTGTTGAATTTTGCCGGTAAATTTGGATTTTAAAATGGTTTCCAATTCCAATTGAGATGGAACTTTTTCTGGTAAATCTACGTTTCTAACTTCTGACTCTGGATCAAGCGTGTCAGAATCTTTCCCAAAAACAATTTTGGTCACATAGGTCTTTCTCGCTTTTTCGAGAAAAGGAATCAGCTTCGTGCACTTCCCTACCGCCACGATCAGAAGTCCCGTCGCAAAAGGATCCAATGTCCCCGTGTGCCCTACTTTTTTGATGCGAAGCATCTTCCGTACCTTGGCACACACATCGAAACTCGTCCAATCTGGTTGTTTATCGATCAAGAGAAATCCGTCCATTTTATTTAATTAACAATGAACAATTAGCAATTTTTGTAAAAAATTCAAAAAAAGTTGACAGAAAAAATAAAAAGAAGAAAAGGAGCCAAACAACAATTTTAAAATGGCCAAAGAAATACACGAACTCGATATCCCCACAATTCAAGCAGAACTAAAAACACTGCCCTTTGAAAATCTTAGAGAACGAATGACATTAATTTTGGATACCGTCACTTGTTTAAAACGGCACATAGCCTATGAAAAAATACTGGAAGATATGGAATTTCACTATCGTGCCAAGATAGAACACGCCTATGGGGATTATGCTCGATCAGCTATCTCCTATCATCAAGCAATCTTAGCGGGACATACAGAAGAAGAAATTATTCAAGGACTAGCAGATGTTTTAACAAACCTAAAAAAGTCTCCCAAAGAAATTCAACTTCACTGTGCTGAATGTTTGAAAAAAGCAGGTATTGACAAGGCCAAAGAAAACGCAGCTCCCTGGTGTGCGACAAAATCTTCCTCCTGCGCCTACGAAGAAAAAGGAATTACTGGAGTTTGTTATGCTATAAAAAAAATCTTGGCTAAGCTCGAAAAAAAATAAATCTCAAATTTTTTTAAAACAAGTGCTTTTGACTTTTTAACTTTCCTGTCTGCCAAATCCTGACGAGTCGGGAAAAGGAGGATGCCTTTTGACTTATTTTTACCCGATCATTCGCAAGATATTCCGCAAAATTGCCTTATTAAATCCATATTTCATCCGCATCGGTCCGAGGATCCCGATTTTTCCACGAATATTTTTATTGGCAAAGCTGGTGACCAGCATCGCACAGCTGGAAATCTCTTCGAGCAGATTTTCTTCTCCGATAAAAATTTTGATTTCTTCTGTTGGGATCTCCAGAGAACTCAAAAGCGTATGAAATCGCTCCCGCCCCTCAAGAACTTCTACTACCTGTGCGGCTTTTTCCGGATGAGAAATAAATTCTGGAGAACGCAAAACATTGGAAAGCCCGAGATAAAAAGTCTGATCGTTTTCAAGTATCGCAAAAGCCACATTCCCCGACATCTGCGCCGCAATTCGGAGGGCATCAAAGAGTGTTTCTTTTGATTTTGCCAACTGGTATTCCTGAAGATGTTTTTCAAAAAGAGAAGAAACCAACTGCGCTTCTTTTTCTTCGTTGGTCATGATCTCATCGACAAAAAAACGATATCCTTTTTGTGTAGGTACTTTCCCGGCAGAAACGTGGGGAGAATGGATCAACCCCACCTCTTCGAGCAAGGCAAATTCATTTCGGACAGTCGCCGAAGAAATAGAAAAATTTTGGGATTGGAGTAATTTTTTGGACGCGACGGGATTGGCGGTCTCGATAAAATCCTCAATCAACGCCTGCAAAATTTGGATCGTTCGATCTTTCATTATTTTTTTTATAGGATGAAGTAAATAAAAATGCAACACCGTGATTCACAGAAACGGATTTATGAGGAAGGATTTGTTTATTTTGTGACCAGTAAAACAAAAGATGGTTTCCCATTTTTCCAAATAGATCCCAAAATAAATTTGGGACAGGTTTTTTGTGAGTTGTGGATTGAAGAATTGAAGTTGTGCAAAGAATTAAAGAAATTTGAATTATATGCGTTCTGTTTGCTGTACGATCATTTTCATTTGTTGTTGAAGCCAACTAAAGAAAACAACATTTCAGAAATTATGAGATCATTAAAGACAAATTTTTCTCGGAATATTAATCGGATTGTTTCTTCCCAAAAAATCCTTCTCCCCCGGAAGGCGCGGTCACGTGACCGCGCCTTCGTTGCGCACGAACAATGGTTGCAAAAACAACAAATACAATTCCACAAAAAACATCAAAACTCGTTCCCCTTCCTCCGTTTCCAATGGCAAAAATCATTTCATGATCATGTCATCCGAAACGACCAAGATCTCGAAAACCACTACAATTACACCACTCACAACTTTCAAAAACATAAATTACTCGAAAATTGGAAATATACTTCTTTGTGCTACCCTGAACTCATCGATGAACTTCTGTAATATCTGGCTTCGCGGAATAAAAGGCATCTACACCTGGCACACGACGGAAAATATGAAAGCAGGCATACGAGTGGTCGTCTCTTTTCGCGGACGAAAAAAAGTTGGGCTGGTGCTAAACATTGATGAGGAACCGCCGCCCTTTGAGACTCAAGAAATTATCGAAATCTGGGATAAAAAATTTTTGCCCCCAAAATATATTGAAATCGCCAAACAGGTATCTCAAGAAAACTTCTGCGCGATAGAAAAAGTCCTCTCGCTCATGGTCCCTGAAGCATTTTTGCAGAAACAAAATCCAGAAAAACGAGAAATTTTTTATTCTTTAACTCACCCGGGAAGGCGCGGTCACGTGACCGCGCCTTCGGAACAAATTTCAAATATACGTGGCAAAAAACAAAAACTCGCTCTCCAGATCCTGACTGAAAAAAAAGAAATTTCCGAAGCCGAACTTCGCAAGCACATCTCTCTAGTCACCCTGCGGACGCTCCTGGATAAAAAAATTATCACCCAAAAAATCGGTCGCCTTATCGATCCTTTTGCCAAAACGAGAAAATCCCGCCCGCACTTCGACTTCACCCCGGATCAAAAAAAAGCCTTCGATCAAATCAAAAAATCAAAAACCCCAACCCTGCTCTTCGGCGTCACCGGGAGTGGAAAAACAGAAATCTATAAAAAACTCACCCTCGAGACACTCGAAAAACAAAAAACATCTCAAGTTCTTTTTCTTTTGCCGGAAATCGCGCTCACCCCACAACTCATCGCAGAATTCTATGGCCTCTTCGGCGACGTGGTTGCCGTCTGGCATTCGAAACTATCGGAAGGGGAAAAAATACAAGAATTTGCTCGAATTCAATCGGGAGAAGCAAGGATCCTGGTCGGTGCTCGATCCGCTGTCCTCGTCCCCATGAAAAACCCAAAATTAATCATCCTGGACGAAGAGCACGAATGGACCTACAAAAATGAATTCGCTCCGAGATTTTGGGCGCACGATGTAGCAGCAGAAATTGGGGATAAATTTGGAGCCAAGTTGCTCTTTGGTTCAGCCACTCCTCGATTGGAAAGCTGGCAACAATGCGTAGAAAAAACATGGAAGAGAGTCGATCTGCCCAAAAGAGTTTTTGATACCAAATTACCGGATATTGAAATCGTGGACTTCAAAAATGAACTCAAAAAAGGGAATGACTCTCCAATTTCGGAAAAACTTCACGAACACCTGGGACAAATTCTTAGCAAAAAAAAACAAGCCGTCTTTTTTCTCAACAAACGAGGTTTTTCTGGCTCTACCATGTGCCGATCTTGTGGACATACGTTTGAATGTCCGGATTGCAGCAGCAACATGAAGCTGCATCGAAAAATCGATAAATCCAAATTTCTCTGTCACATCTGTGGAAAAATAGAGTTTTTTCCAGGTCGATGCCCTGAGTGCGGAACCGAAAATTTTGAATTTCGAGGCTGGGGAACCCAACAGGTAGAAAAAATTCTAGAGGAACAATTTCCCGGGATCCGAGTTTTTCGGGCGGATGCTGACTCGATCACGGGGAAACATGATTTTGAGTCTCTGATGAACCGATTTCACGACTATGAAGCCGATGTTCTGCTGGGAACGCAAATGGTCGCAAAAGGACTCGATTTTGATCGAGTAGAGTTGGTGGGGATCATTTTGGCTGATGTAGGACTCTCACTCCCCGATTTTCGAACAGAAGAACGAGTGTTTGATCTCCTCATGCAGGTCTCTGGACGAGCCGGGAGGCGTAAAAATCAAGGAAAAATCATCGTCCAAACCTTCCATCCCAAAGAAGAAATTTTTCAATTTCTCCGAAAAAATGATGTCACTGGGTTTATCGATACACAACTAGAAACACGAAAAACAGCTCAGATGCCCCCTTTTGGAGCAATGGCAAAAATTCTTTTTTCAGGAATAAATAAAGAACAAACATTTCAAAAAGCCAAAGATTTTTATGAAAAAATTAAAAAAGAATTTAAAAAAAATGTTCATTTTGCTCCAGCCTTTTTCCCAAAGATGCACGGAAAATATCATTTTCATATTTTTGTTCGAACACCGGATAAGCAACAACTAATTTCGTTACTAGAAAATTTAGAAATCCCACACGAAGCCAAAGTCGACATCGATCCAGTAAGTCTTTTGTAATTTTTTTCTTTACAAACACATTTTTTACTCATAAAATTAATTTGGATAAAAATATTATTCAATGAAATTTTTTATAAAAAATTCTTTTGACAAAAAAGTCCCCTCGTTTAACTTGCGGGCAATTTTTATTAAAAATTAATTAAATATAATTTGACAGAAAAACAAAGTTTTATTATAAAATCAGCACTACTTAAATCATGAAATTTATTTATCGAACAGAACCAAACAAAAGAACTATTGATCACGCCAGGGGGAATCAAGAACATCCCGCATTGGCTGTTTTAGAAGAAACTTCAATTGGAAATTTAGAATATTCAAAGACTTTTATTCAAGCTGTAGAAGACGACAATAAGCAAAGAATCGAAGAGTGTTTAGATCGACTCATTGCTGACGATGGTTTAAAATATCCAGAAACAATTCAAGGACAAGATATCGATACTTTTTTGGACGAAAGCGGTGAAATTCCAGTAAAGCCAGTTTTCTTGGGGGAAAGTACAGAAGATCATGCTCATCATCATTTAACTCTTGCTACCACAGAATACTCTCTAGAAGAACTAAAAATGCAGTTAATAGAGCTCTTTAATTTGATTACAAAAAAAGTAAAAGCTCTTGTGTGCAAATACAGAACCATCTCTGAAGAAGATTTTGAAGAAGTTTTAAAAAGGCACGAAGATTATATTTACCTTCTTGAATCAGCCGAATGTATTGATGATGAAATTATTCGATTTGTGGAGTTACATTTTCCTGGATTTTTTAAAACAGAAAAGTTCCCATGCTGGTCACTTCGAGATGCAATTCTTTGTACAAGAGAAAAACAGGAAAAAATAAAAGCTCTTCAAGGAACTCATGGAAAAAGTGTTCAAATTACGCTCACCGAAAATGGAATAAACACCAGAAATAAACCAGTCACCTCAGCTGATGTCCCTGCGATAGAAGAGGAACCAGAAACAAAAGTCGCTTAAACTTCTCACTATTGATTAGCAGTTCTTAATTCCTTTTCTTTAGCGAGAATCTGTTTTATTACTTCTTCTAATTTTGCAAATTCAGAACTCTCCTCATAATTTTTAATACCAAGTTGTTCAAAACCCCATTTTATACTAAGCCGCTTTAATAATTTGGAATTTTTGCGAAATAAGAGATTTTA
>CAYFMH010000068.1:0-9090 GCA_964344165.1 uncultured Candidatus Peribacteria bacterium
ACTATTTGAGGTAAATGGAGAATATCATTTTTGGGAAAAAACAAACCTTCCTAAATTAATTGAAACAGAAGAATTTTTATACCAAAAAATTGAATACATCCATACAAACCCGGTAAAAAAACAGTATGTTCATTTTCCTGAGGATTGGTGTTGGTCTTCGGCTAGTAAAATCCAAACGAAAATTAAAATTACTGAAATTTAATCTGCTTCTAGAAACTTCTTGGAGCAATTTACAAAATTGCTCCTGCTATTAAACTGCTTCTCCACCAAAATATGACCGATCCTCGCTCCTACGGACTTGCCCTCCTCGCCAAACGAGAATACTCTGAATTTGAACTTCAAGAAAAACTGCAAAAAAAATTTCCTGAAGAATTTGAAAAAATCGAAGAAGTGCTGGAAACATTCATCGATAAAAAATGGCTGTCGGATACAAGATTTTGTGAAAGCGTGATCCACGATGCGATCCTGACGACTCGATCCGGACCCGTAAAAATTCAACAAAAATTGTGCTGGCAAAAAGGGGTCGCAAAAGATTTGGTCGAAGAAATGCTCGCTAAACTTTATCCAGAAAAAAAACAGATCGGGGTGGCTCAGGAGTTAGCCGAAAAAAAAATGGCCGAGATCAAGCGGCGAGGAAAAACTAAAAATAAATTTGAAGCACAACAAAAAGTTCGGCAATTTTTATTGGGTAAAGGATTTGATTTTGAAATAATTAGAAAGGTGGTTTGATTTTTACTTGAAAAAAGAATTTGTTTTTAGTATCCAGGAAGACAGTATGAAATTTAAAGAAATTGAAAAAGCAAAAAAAATCTTGATCTACGGATATGGAAAAGAAGGGCAATCAAGCCATAAATTTTTATCGAAGAAATTTCCAAAAATAAAAATAGAGCTTTTTGATGAGGATCCTTTTTCTCCAATTTTTAAAAAGAAATCATTTCCGGATTCCAAAGATCTGATCAGTGGTAAGTATTTCGAAGATTTTGATTTGATTGTGCTTTCTCCCGGAGTAGCTCGAGAAAAACTATCTCATGTAAACCACAAAAAAATTACAAGCAATACCGAAATATTTTTTGATAACATTCCTGAGGAATTAAGAAAAAAAGTGATTGGGATTTCCGGGACCAAAGGAAAATCCACCACGACAAAGTTTTGTGCGGAGTTGCTAAAAAATACTGGATTTAAGACCCGGGCTTGCGGGAACTTTGGGGTTCCGCTTTTGGATGTCTATGAAAAATACGCCAAAGGGAGTGTGGATTATTTGGTGGTTGAGCTTTCGAGTTATCAGCTCGAGTATTTAGAAATTTCTCCAGGGGTGGCGGTTTTTCTCAATCTTTATCCGGATCATTTGGATCGACACAAGACTTACGACAATTACTTTGGTGCCAAACAAAATCTCTGGAAATATCAAAAGGCGGGAGACACGATGATCTATCCAAAATCAATTCATTCATTTTTTTTGGGGATGAAATTTTCTGGAGTAGTTCTCAAATCTATTCCTATGAAAGCATCTGCTTTTCCAAAGGGTTCAATTTTTCAGGCGGCTCATTTTTTGGAGAATTTTGGGACGATAAAAAAGCTTGCTGAATTCCTTAATATTCCGGAAAAAACAATTGATAGGACCGCTCATGAGTTTAAAGGTCTGCCCCATCGGTTAGAATTTTTTGCGGAAAAAAATGGAATCAAGTTTTATGATGATGCGATTTCTACCAATCCTGATTCGACATTAGCGAGTATAAAATTTTTTGGAGACAAGTTGGGGACCATTATCTTGGGAGGGAAAGATCGAGGAAATTCTTTTGATAAATTAGTTCGGACAATAAAAGAGGAGACGGGTGCTCAGATGATCGTTTTGGATTCAGAAGTGAGTTCATCAATCCAGAGCAGCTGTCTGAGGGGAGGACAGAGGAAGTGTACCAGGTGTGAACATGCAGAAGACTTAGCTGCTGCAGTTGAGTGTGCTTTTGAGATTACTCCCTCGGGCAAGGTGTGTTTGCTTTCTACGGCAGCCCCGAGTTATGGGCTTTTTAAAAATTTTGAAGAAAAGGGATGCTTGTTTAAAGAATATGTGAAGCGGTACAAATAACATTTGTGAGAAAAAATAATTTACAATTTATCAAAAGCGTGCTAAATAAGTGAGGCATTCTCAGCCTTCGTTTGTTTAAGATTATAATTACAAACTTCGGCGGATAAATTATTTTTTAATCAATTTAATAAAATGGAATTAGATTTCACACAGCTTTTTACTTCTTCGTATTATTTAGCTTCAAATCCAGGAGGGGATTTTATGCTGGGCTACCTTTTGTTAGCTTTTTTTATTGCTTTGATTTTCCTCCCTTCTACGATCAAAAAAATGGCCGTGCATAAAAAAGCGCTCAAAAAATCGATGAAAAATCGACTCGGGAAGTTTATCTTCTTGGGAATTATCGGAGTGATTTTAGTAGCGGCGAGATTTTCTGGTGTGCCGGGATTTTCTATGCGGTTGTGGTTGTATTTGGTTTTTGTGGGTACTTTGATTGCAATTGGATATACTTTTTATCGAGTGATGAAAGATTATAAGAAAAGATTGGCGTCAGTTGAGAGGGAGAAGAATAAGAGAAAGGTCTAGAAAACATTGTCATCCTCGCGTATGCGGGGATCCATTCAGAACAAACGTTTGATAAGTGTGGATTCCTGCCTGCGCAGGAATGACAAAAGGGTTTTATAAATATTTTTTCATTTTTACCGCCGGAATTTCAATTTCATCTGCTTCGTGGTTTAATTCTTTAATGATTTTGAATCCTTGTTTTTTATAAAATTCCACAGCAGAAGTGCTGGCCTCTACTTTTATTTCTTTGATTTTTTGTTGTCTAAAAAACTCTTCGGCGTGTTGCATTAGAGATTTTCCAACCCCGGTTCCGATTTCTGAATATTTTACATAAATCGAAGTGCAGAGGTGTTTTTTGGGAAGTAAGCAGAGATAGCCGACAATTTGATCATTTTCTATGGCTACAAAAATAGATCTGTTTTTATCTGCAATTTTTTCTTTAATTTTTTCCGGAGTGTCACTTTTTATCCAGGCAGCAATTTGTTCGGACGTGTAATCTTTTCCATTAACTTTTTTAATAGTTTCCACTAAAAGCCGGCTGATTTCTTCTGCCTCTTCGATTTTTGGCTTTCGGATTTCCATGTTGCTAATTCTAGCCTTTTGATTTTTTCCCTTCAACTTTCGACTTTTTATCTTCTTCTTGGTCTTTCCCCTTCGTCCTTTTTTCATCCTCTGGCCGTGCCCAGCGAGCGATTTTTTCTTCGACTTGATCTCGAGGTTTGGCGTATCGTTGTCGTGAGAAGTTTACGACTTTTTGGGCCCTTTCGTCGACCTCTTCTCCAGATGGAAGCTCTGGTGGTGGCAGAGTTGCTCCGGAGAAAACCGGGGTTGGCATCCCATCTACCAGGATTCGGTTGTAGACCGTATATTTTGGAAGGTTTACGAGATCAATTGGTTGTACCCTTTCTTCATCAAACTGCTCAGAAAACACCTTGGCATCATCGACTCCCACCTGAAAAGAAATCAGGCTTCCTACATTCCCAAAGACGGCGGCCTCGACTTCCTCTGACATCTGAGCCACGTACTGATTGGCCATGGTGAGACTGAGCTTATATTTTCGGGCTTCAGAGAGGATGGTAGCAAAAGCATCAGTTGCAAAGTTCTGAAATTCATCCACAAAGAGAGAGAAATCTTTTCGGTCTTTTTCGGCGATATCGGCTCGGCTCATCGCGTCGATCTGGAATTTTGTAATGAGGAGAGATCCTAGCATGGCGGAATTGTCTTCTCCGATTTTTCCTTTCGATAGGTTTACGATCACGATCTTACCGGTATCCATCGCAAATCGTAGATCAAGTGTGGATTTTGGTTGCCCAACGATATTTCGGATAATCGGTGTGGCGAGGAATTGTCCGACTTTGTTCTGAATCGGTCCGACGGCTTCAGCAAGTTTTTGGGGCGCGAGGGCCGAGAATTCAGTTTCCCAAAAACTTCGCACCATGGGATCTTCCACGAAATGAAGAATTTTCCTTCGATAGACTGGGTCTACGAGCATTCGAGTAATTCCCAGCATGGTAGTGTCCGGGGCTTCAACAAGAGCGAGGATAGTATTCCGGAGAAAGTGCTCGAGCCGTGGCCCCCAAGAATCAATATTTAATTTTTTTATCACGCCAATGAGTCCGGAGGCAACTAATCCTCGTTGTTCTGGGTTTTTCCCCTCGAGCATATTGAAGGCAATCGGGAAGTCTCGATCGGAAGGGTCAAAGAGGACCACATCATTGGTTCGATTTTTTGGAACAAAACGAAGCACGGCTTCAGCCACATCTCCGTGCGGATCGATTAAGCCGACTCCTTTTCCGGCTTTGATATCAGAAAAAATCATATTCTCCAGCAGGGTAGATTTTCCCATTCCTGTTTTTCCGATGATGTATGCATGACGTCTCCGGTCAGCCTCTCGAAGACCGTATTTGATTTTGTGATCTCGGAAATTTGTTTCTCCGATTAGGGTGATGCCTTTTTCTGATTCATCGGGGATATCAACTGGAGGTTCGAGTTTCGCTGATTCTACCCACTGGATACTTGGGGTAGTTACCGTCTCTGTCGGGAGATGATACATCGTAGCTAGCTCCTCTTGGGAGAGCATAAAAGGTTTATTTGGACGTCGAAAAAATACGTTTTTGAAAGTTGAAGAATTGATATCTCGATCAATTGTGGAGACCCCGAAATGGTTCATTTGGGGGAGAGAAAACTGCTGAAACGTCCCCGCGACTTCTCGGATTTTTGACTCGGCTTGGAGTTCTGTTTGATCTGAATACACGTAAACCGCTCGGATATTTACTCCGAACTGTAGTCGACTTAATTTGTCGTATGAGGCAGAAAAAACAGTCTCTCGATCATGTCGTCCAGAGGTCTGCGCTTCTCGATCGAGATCTGGTTCATCATCCCCGGATTGGCCCATTTTTTGGGCTTGTGTGTCGGAGAGTTTTTTCCATCCCAGAAGAAAAAGAATTGTTCCCCATATCGGAAATCGCTGCATCCTCGTATTTTTATCGGGAGAAAGCCGAGCCCATTGATACAAATTTCGGAACCAGTCCCATCCCCAAGGAACTCCACCAAAAAATCGTCTGAGTGTTTTTTGGGCAATGGCATTCCATTTGGGTGGGACGGGCGTCACCACAAATTGTAAGATTGCCGAATCATGTTTTGAATTTAGGTGTGATAAAGCAGCTGAAATCGGTCCAATCGGATCTTCAAATTTTTGAGAAGCCCGATCTTCAAACTGAGGATACCGTTTAAATGGAAAAACCGTTGGCTCTGCAGGACGAATAGTGGCCACCAAAACTTTTTTTTGATCGAATAGTTTTTTGGTGAAGTATTCTGGCACTTCCGCTATTTCTACTTCGGGATATTGGGCATAAAACTGTGATTTTATGAGGGTTTTGAGATGCGATGGAACTACCACATAAAAATAAATTTTCCCTCCCACACGAACAATCTCAAAACTGACCGCTTCTTCGCCGGTTTTTTTCGCATTTTTTGATAACAATCCGTGTAAACTTGCCAAAATTTGTTCGAAGGCCATGGGTCCTCGTTCGTTCATCTTTGGTACCGTTAGTCTCAAAAGGGATTTTTTAACCGTTTTCTTTTTCATTCAAGTCTATTTTTATCTTATTTTCAATAAAAAGTCAAGTTTTTTTCTTTTTTGTCAACCCTATTTAATTCTATTTTTATTAATTTTGCAATGGTGTTGTTTTTTTGCATGATTGGAACATGGATGAAAAAATTCATCATCGGAAATCTATCCGATTGCAGGGGCATGATTATTCAGGGTTTGGTTGGTATTTTATCACCATTTGTACAAAAAACCGAGAATGTGTTTTTGGTGAAATAAAGGATGAAAAAATGATTCTGTCTGATATGGGAAAAATGGCGCACAAATATTGGTTAGAAATTCCAGAACATTTCAATGATATCAAATTGGATGAATTTGTGATTATGCCGAACCATGTACATGGTATTATAATTATTGATGTCCCGTTGTCGGTAGGGGACAGGCATGCCTGTCCTCTACCGGGGGCACAGAAACGCAATATTCAAAAATTGCCATCGATTATTGGTTCTTACAAATCAACGGTTACCCGTGAAATTCGAAAACAATTTGATAATCACAAATTTGGTTGGCAACGGTCGTATCATGATCGGATCATTAGAAATAACGATGAATTAGACCGGATTCGTGAATACATCTATTATAATCCTGCCAAATTCGAAATAATCCTGATAACAATCTGTAAATATGGAAAAAATAGGTATTATTATTTTTGTCACCATGATAGGGGCGATGCTTGGGAGCTTTGCCTCACTGATCATTTGGCGGCTTCATTATGATGAACCAGGGATTTTGCAGGGGCGATCACGTTGCCCAAAATGCAAAAAAACTCTTCAGGTCAAAAACCTCATCCCTATTTTTTCTTGGGCTTTTCAGAGAGGAAAGTGCTCGCACTGCGCGAAAAAAATCCCTTTGTTTTATCCAATTATTGAATTGATTTTTGCGGGGACATTTTTTCTTTTTGCTTCAAAATTTTATGGGACGGATTTTTTTATTCCCTTAATTTTGGCGGTATTTTTTCTTTTGGTTTTGTTTTTTTATGACGTACTTTTTTCTGAAGTTGATGACCGTATCGCCCTGCCAGCGATTGTGTTGGCTGGGGGATGGGCGTTTTTTCGAGAGCTTCCGTTTCAGGATTTTTTGATCGGAGGAGGGATTGGATTTGCTTTTTATTGGCTCCAACATTTCCTCTCTCGAGGGAGATGGGTGGGAGCTGGAGATTTTCGTCTGGGGGCTCTGATGGGATTTTTGCTCGGCTGGAAGTTATTGATTTTGGCTCTTTTTGCCGCTTATTTGATCGGGATGGTTGTGGCCATTTATTTTTTGGTGTTTAAAAATTACACCCGAAAATCAGCCCTCCCGATGGGCGCTTTTCTGATGCCAGCGACTTTGATGTTTTTGTATGATGGACAGCGGATCTGGGAGTGGTATTGGAGTTTTTTGGTTTTTTAGGATTAAGCGTTTGCATTTCCCGTAAGAACCTTTTTAATTTCATTGTTTGTTTCGCGTAAAGCTTTAGCCATACTATCTGCAAAAACTTCTCGTTTACTATAATGTTGTAGTGCTTTAAATGCTTTTTCTGAAACTATTTTTTTTTGTTTTCCTTCAAAAATTTGTACTAAAAGAAGATCTCTCATTTCTTGATCTTCTGGAAGAGATAAAGCAGCAAAAATAGCCAAGGACTCTTCTTCATTGAATGAACCTAAAGTATTAGTATTTATATATGAATTTCTTGTAAGATAAAAAAAATAAATATTAAAAGATCCAGCTGCTTCATGTAGTTTTTTAATATCAGGAGCCTCAACTCCTTCTGTTAAGTGATCAAAATTTCCCATCTTTACTTTTATTAAAAAATAATTTCAGACTATTGTAACATAAAAAAAACAGAAATACAAACAAAAATCTTTGTTCATTGCCTGTCCGCCGAAATTTGTATAGGATCTAGCCAAATTAATGTAGGCGGAATAATTGACTTCGATGGCCACCAAAAAAAAAGTACTCGGAAATGCTTTTGCCCAGTCTATGGGGAAATTTTTTACCGTGCTGGCGAGTCTGATCGTGGTCAAGATTGTCTCCGGATTTGGGACGGAGTTCTATGGAAACTATCTGACGAGTTATGAATTCTTAGCCTTTTTTGGGATTTTGGCCGATGCGGGATTATTTGCGATTGCAGTGCGAGAGATATCGAAGTATGAAAGGAGCGAAAAGTCAAAAGTTAAAAGTCAAAAGTCAAAGTTAGAAATCCCAAAAAATAAAAATTCCTTACCACTTACAACCTCTCACCTACAACCTATTGATAGTGAATTTATCCTCGGAAACATTTTTTCCATGCGGCTTTTGCTCATTGTGGCCGTCACGATTTTGGCCGGGGTTTCAGCACAATTTATCCCCAGTTATCCGATGGTGGTCAAGGTTGGGATCTGGATCACCGGACTCTCGATGGCACTGACGATTGTGGCGGGGACGCTGAGCTCGGTACTGCAAGCGCGAATGAAGATCCAGTATTTTTCTGCTTCTTTGGTAATCGGGAAGATTTTGTTGGCGGGACTGATTTTTTGGATTTCTCGAAATGCGGAGCTTTTTCAGGATCCCGGATCGGAGTCCGGGACAAGTTTATTCTTCACCATGCTCTGGGCAGGCGTAGCCTCCAATATTGTTTTTTGCGGATTAGTTACTTTTTTTGCCGCTCGGGAGATCAAGATTCGATTGCAATTTAATTTCGACTGGTGGCGGGAGACGTTTCAAAAATCGCTGCCGTATGGACTTTCGCTCGTTCTTCAGACTCTGTATTTACGCCTGGATGTGGTCTTGATTTCGATCATCCTGGGGAGTTCAGCCGTGGGGATTTATGGGATTTCGACGCGGATTTTGGAAAGTTTTTTGATTTTGGGGGTGTTCTTTGGGCAGGCGATTTTACCCAAGATTTCTGCCGAAGAAGGAGACCAGAAAAAAGTCAGTCAGACGCTCACCTGGGGGATGGAAAAGCTGCTGATTTTTTCTCTTCCAATTGTGATTGGTACCGTTGCTTTTGCTCCAGAGATGATACAGATTTTGAGTTCGGAAGAGTTTTTGTCTTCGGACAATTTTTTGGGATCAGATAAGATTTTGATGCTTTTAGTACCGACTGTGTTTTTTGCTTTTTTCAACCAGCTTTTTTCTTTTACGCTCGTGGCGGCTAATCGCCAAAACTATCTGCTCAAGGTGAATGCCACCGCTCTGGGTATCAATGGAATTTTAAATATCATTTTTCTCCCGATGTACGGGATCATTGCGGCTGCGATTTCTACTGTTTTTTGCGAGGTTGTGGTATTGGGACTTTTGGCCTGGGAAATTAGGAAACACTTTTCGCTCCGGCTCAATCCGCGGGATTTATTTTTCATTATTCTGGCCGCTGGGGTGCTGATGGCAGAAATTTATTTGACCCCATTGCGTGACAATCTTATACTCGCCGCCGCTGTTG
>CAYFMH010000069.1:0-8980 GCA_964344165.1 uncultured Candidatus Peribacteria bacterium
TTCATAATCTTCTTCAGTTGTTACGTATGGATTTTCATCATCGCAGTCTGCGTCGACAGGAAGTCCGTCTCCATCTTGGTCTTGATCATCTGTTGCGGCATCACAGTCGTCATCTTCCCCGTTGTAATATACTTCTGCTGCTCCTGGATTAATGCTAGAGTCGCCGTCGTTACAATCTGGCACTGCGCTTGGTTCTGCGTAATCCGAACCTTCTTCACCAGGACATGCAGATATTGCATATGAAGGATCTGTGTAAGTGTCGCCATCAGCGTCTCTTTCAAATGTTTCTTCTCCTGTTATAGATATATCGTCGTCGTCACAGTCTGGAGAAGATGAAGACACTTCAACGTATCCAGAAGGTGCTTCCCCTGGACAGTATTCTTCAGCATCTGCTGTGTCATCATATGCTCCGTCTCCGTCTCCATCTGGTTTGTATTCTGCTGGTGCTCCAACTGATGCATCTTCGTCGTCGCAGTCTGTGTTTTCTCCGACCCCGTCGCCGTCATTGTCGGCTTCTTCTGTTGTTACTGTGCAGGTTGTTTCGTGTGCAGGGTAACCTCCTGAGCCATCGCTTGCAGAGAAGGTTATTGTGAGGATATTTGAACCTGGTGAGCTCTCTGTACATACGAACCTTCCTCCGCCAAGGCTGACTTTTCCATAGTCGCCTGTGCTTGTATCTACGACGACTAGGACGTCATTAGGCAGAGTCCCCTGGTTTTCTTCTAAAACTAAATAATTGGATATAAGTCCGCATGATTCTGGGAATTCCCAATCGTATGTTCCGTCAGGGTCTCCATATTCAATAGTTGCAGTGTTGTATGTGCCTACTGTTGATTGGTATAGTGCTCTTAGTCCTGTATCGCCATTGATTGCTGACACTAAATATGCTCCATCATGTTCTGTGAATCCGTATGCCGCGTTGAACCCGAGGTCTGTAGCTGTACATGATGTCCCTGAACAAGATAATTCCCAAGAGTCGCTAGTAGTGCCATAGATAGTACCGTCTGTTTCCCCGAGGTGTTCAAAGTCATCTTCAATATCATCTCCGCTGTCGCTGTCTGTTACTGTTACAGGATTTGATATTGATCCAAAGTATACGGGACCTTCTATAACAGAAGCAGGATCTTCGTGAATGAAATGAGTTGATGGGATATAGAATGCATCTACACTACCAGATGTTGCTGATGTAACAGCTGTAGGAGTGTCGCAAGTGATTGTAAGAGTTTCATCTCCTGTTTCGTCAGCTTTCGCTTTCCCCGGAGCACCAGCAGCCATAACTAAAACACCAGCAGCAGTCAATGTGACTAGAAGAGGAACTCTTCCTTGTCTCATCCTTGCTGTCTCTACTTCTGCTGACGGTTTGACAAAGTCCTTTACAGCTTCTACAGCTCTACTAGCCATACTTCCTATCTTATCTAGGAAGCCTCTTCCTCTCTTTTGCTCTAATTGTTCTTGTGGTCTTCGTGGTGCCATTGTCCCAATATAGTTAAACCTACTCCCCTCGAGCATGTTTTCATTTCTTTCGTTTGTGGTCGTTTCTTTGAGGTGCTTAATTATAACCAAAAAAATGGAGTTTAGTCAAGCCCTGGCAGGTGTATGGGTGTCTTTATTATGAGGTGTTTTTGATGTTTTTTTATTTGGCAAGTGGTTTTGCTTGATTTTTGCGTGGCCAACGGGGACTCGAGGAGGTTTTGAATTGTAAAATTTCAGCTTTTTTTAATGTTGATGTGATACAACAGGTTTATCTAACTTTAAAAATTATGAAAAAAACTTTTTGTGTTGTTGCTGTTTTATTTCTTTCTGTAGCGCATTGTAACGCGGTGGATATCTATTATTATCATGAGGATCATTTGGGAGGAGCGTCTATTATTACTGATCAGGATGGGGAAGTTGTTGCGGAGTATGAGTATTATCCTTATGGGGAGGCTTATTCAGAAGAGGTCTCTGAAGATTTTAGCAATAATTACAAATTTACAGGGCAGGAGGAAGATGCCGAAACAGGTTTGTATTATTATGGAGCGAGATATTATGGGTCTGCTGTAGCTAGGTTTATGAGTCAGGATCCTGCTGTTTATGATGAGAGGCTTCTGGAGATGCTTTATGATCCGCAGTCATTAAATCCGTATGCGTATGTGCGAAATAATCCAATCAAGTATGTGGATCCGAGTGGGGAGGAGCCTAATAAAGCACAAGCAGGAACTGTGGGTGATATTTTAGATATTATATCGTTGCCAAATTCCTATAGTTATAATGCTAACGTTGGCATGTTGCATAAGTTTATAAATTATTATGGCAAAGATACAGGGGGAATTTCTATGAGGTATGTTTATACGGAACAAGCCGGGTGGGTTGATATGAGACACTTTTTTTATTTTGCGGAAAAATCGTATACATATGGTAATGCGATTGCTATGACTGGTGGTTATATGAGTGAGTTCTATCAATGGATGGGACTAGATATTGATTCAATGACTTTGGGGCTTGGCAGTAATCCTAGTGCGTTTTCTTATGAAGATTTAACTTCGGATGCATTGGGAGTTGCTTTTGGACATATGTTGTCTGAGCAGAGTGGTGAATATTCATTTGAAGAATTATTGACTAAGTTTTTAGATAGTCTAGGTGCAACTAACCCTGAAGAAGCATATAATTATAATGAAATACCAGAAAACAGTGGTTCTGCTGCAGAAAAAGGATATAATGAAGTAGATAAAAGTTATTAATTTTTATTGTGAAAAGATTTATTAAAATAATGTTGCTTGGGATTGTATCAATAATATCTTTATTATTGATCTTATTGACTGTTTTGGTAGTGATTCCTGTTGAGACTATTGCCTCTGATCAATTTAGAGTTGATTTGCTCAACGAAACAGATAGTACCGTTATTGTTGTGGGTCTGCAGTATGATGATGTTGATGAGACGTATCATGTTGTAAATTCTGTTAGGAGACCTTTGTTGTTTGCAGTAATATATTCTTTATTTGAGGGTGATTCCAAAACGATTGGGTATGATATGTGGGATACTGGTGAGGCTTTGTATTTTCTTGGTGTAGGCGAGAACCATAAAAAATATTTTGCGATATTTGATAAAGAGGGTCAAGAAGTTGTTTTTAATGAATCAGCCCAATTAATAGATTCTATTGTAGTAAATAAGCTGCCATATTGGGTGGTCATTTTTCATGGATTTCTGGTTATCTTTTTCTGCTTCTGCTGGATATTTTTGAAAAAGTATCTTGTTAAAAAAGGCTCTAGACTGGTCTTGCTTAGGTTCCCTTTGTTTTTTCTTGCAGGTATTAATTTGCTTTGTGCGATAGGGTATTTTGTTTTGATTATTTTTGTTAATTTTTATTTATTGTGATTGCAAGGAAGATTTCTGTGAAGATCTTCGGGGTAATACAATTTGTAATATGAAGAAATCAACAAAAATATGGATTAGTGTCCTTATCGTTTTTATCTTTTTAGTATTTTTTTATTGGAATCTATATTACTTTGGTGTGGGATTCCAGAATGATTTATATGACAGTATGTTTGAAGTGCTTCCTGTGCTATTGGTTGGGTTTATTTTTATTGCTTCGATATTGTTGATACGAGAAAGGGTGTATTATGGATTAATTCTTTTTCTTCTTTCTACCTTTGCACTTTTCATTTTATTTATGCATAATTTTATTTGGTTTCATGAAGAGAAAGTAGATGAAGTTATTATTGGTGACAATGGCGTAATTGATGTTTATTTTTATTCTGGTGATGCAATTTACACATTTTTTTATAGAGATTTGACGTCGTCTCTATTTTACAGAAGAAAATGTGTTTATTGGGTGAGATCGCCTGGCTCTAATGGCATAGAGTGGGAATATTATGATGGTATATTATTTTTATCTGGCATGTCTGTTGGCATTGATGGTGTAAGTATCAATCTTGATAATTTAATGTCCTTTGGCAGCCCTTGTAGGTGTTATAATGACTATGGTGCAGATGTGAATGCGTGTGTCCTTTAAATGACTTAAGTTGACGTTTCTTAATTCTGGAACGCAAAATTAATTGGACTGCTTGAGTACTGACTCCACCATCCTTCTTTTGCCCAGAAATATGTATTGTCTTGGCTTTCTGTGTAGCCTGTGACTGTTATATAACTACGGTCTGTTGAAATTTGTGCGTCTGTTTTGATTTGGTATTCGAGGTATGTGACTGGTTCTTCGTTTACATTTAATGCTGACTGTACGAAAGACAGTTCTAGTGTTGGGTAGGTAAGTGGATCGGTTGCGTCTTGGAGGGCGTCTTCAATTATGTCTTTTGGTGGGTCTGGTGTGGAGAGGTCGTCTATAGATAGGGTTGTATAATCGCTAGAGTTGGCAGCATAATTTATGCGAGTCGTGTGTATATGAGAATCGTCGGTTTCTCTGTATTTTACGTCTTCTAAAAATGCATCATCATGAGTGTTTTCATATCCCTCAATATAATCACTTCCGTCATCTCTTTCGCCGGTGATTTGCCAGGCAACGATGACGGGGTTATTTTCGAGGGTGCAGCCGGATATTGATGTGCTTTCTGTTCCGTCGGAGCATAGGATATTCTCTTCGTCTGGCGTCCTAATGCGGACTTCGAGGGTGCTGCCGTCGAAGGTGTCGGCGCCGTCGACGTAGAGGGGGACAGAGATAGTGTCGCCGTAGTACAGACGGTTCCAGTTGCAGGAGTCGTCTTCGAATTCTGGTTCGGATTCGTCGATAGTGCACTCGGAGGCGGCGTTGCCGAGAGTTTGGATGGGGACGTAGTAATATGACCCGTCGGTTTCGGCTTTGCCGAAGACTTCGTAAGTGGCATAGGTTGTTAGGTCGGCAGCGTTGACTGTGATTGTGTCTGAGGTGTCGCAGCCGGCGTCGCAGTTTTGGCTTACGTAGACGAGGGCTTCTTCGAAGGCGGAGTTTGCTGAGGATTGGGCTTGGAGGATTGAGCCCATTTCGTTGACGCGCTTTACATTCCTAATTATTACCTCGTTGAGAGTTAAAGTTGTTATTAGTAGTGCGGTGACTACTATTATTGAGAAAATTAGTGAGATGCCTTGGCGGTTTTTGAGAGTTTTTTTGAGCACGTGTGTTTGTTTTGTTTCGGAGTCCCGCTGCCGCGGGACGATTTATTTATATGGCCTGTGCGCCTTCTCGTCCTAGCGGGACGAGTGCGGCGCGGCCTACCAATTGCCGATTTTTTCTGTTAGAGAGACTTCTTTTTCGGTGCCTCCGTTATCGAGCCAGCCGACTGTGACTGTGACGGACATTAAATTCGAGTTTTCATATGAAATGTCGACCATTCTTTGGAAGTTGGATTCGATGCAATCTGTGTCGTCGCTTGGGGTTGTGTAAAGTGTCCCGGTTGAGGTTGAGCCGACAATGTCACAGGTATAAATCATGTATTCGGTTGTTCCCATTACGTCGCTATATCCGACGTCTGTCAGATAATATTCCAAAGTCTCCATGTCCAGCATGATTGCGTAGTAGTCTTCTGCGATTAATTCGTCTTCGCAATCTGTTATGTCTGTTCCTTCAAGTGTGTTCCAGCATGCGTCTGCGTTTCCGCTGTAGCGGAGCCAGTTTGTGTCGCGGATGTTTCGGACAGCTTCTATCCCTTCTCGCGCGAGGTTAAGAGCGAGCATTCTGTCTTGGGAAATTTCTACTCCGACAAGGGAAGTGCGTACCATGACCCCTGCGGCGGTTGCTCCAATCGCAATTACTGTTACTGCAACGATGGTTTCTATTAGTGACTCTGCGCGGATTCCGAGGATTTTTTTGTTTGTTTTCATCGGGGGGTATTATAGCAGGGTGTAGGGTGTAGGGGTAGTAGTACGTAATCCGTAGTACGTAGTGAGTAGTGAGCTTGTAGGTTGTAGCTGGTAGCTTGTGGATATGGTATGATTTTGCCGCCTTAAATAATTCTTATGGATCCTTCTGAAGATGATATTTTGAATGAGATTGCTGAATCCAGGGATAATCCTGATGCTGAGTTTGTGTCTCATGATGAAGCGTGGCAGAGGTCATGAACTTCTGCTAAAATCTCAAGCGTGGAAAACAAAATTAAAAATACAAAAGGGTTTACGTTACTGGAGATTATTATTGCGATCTCGATTTTTGCGCTTTTGGCGATTATGGCGGTGACTGTTTTTGCGAATATTTCAAAAATGAGTCGAAAAGTGCAGATTCAGGAATATGTTTTTACTGAGGCTGAGGCGGCGATGGAGAAGATTTTGCGCGAGGTTCAGAGGTCTACGATTGATTACGAGGAGTATTATAGTCAGATTGTTTTGAGTGAGTATTATTATGGGCAAAATTATGGTGCTTATGGGTCGACGTTTTATGATCTGGGTGGCGGGGGGCCTCTTTCGGAATTGACTGCGTTGGTTACTGCTGGAGGGGATGGGATAGATGGAACAGATTGTAGTGGCACCATGCCTTATGATGAGTATTTTTTTACCGAAGATTGCGAGGGATTGGACTCGTCAACTTATGATACAAATATGGGGCTGCATCCTACCGCCGGGGACGAGCTTTCTGAGAATGCGCTTTGTGAAACTGTTGATTGCGATGGTGTTGAGAATGCGCTTCAGACTGAGCTTTATTTGATTGATAGTAGTGCGAGTCGGAAGGTGATTTTTGCGCTTGAAAGTTTTACTAATGATATTGGGGATGATGAGCAGGTTATTTCTATGTTGGCATTGACTGGTGATGATGTGGATGGCGATGGGATTACGGATTATTGGGAGTGTAGCGAGGAGTATACGTGTGAAAATGACAGTGTTAATCATTGGTACTACTATAGTGATCCGGATGTTTTGACTTCTCAGTCTTATAATATTCCGGAGGGGAGTATGGACTTAACGAGTGGGGGTATTGATGATGATGATTTTGAGCCGATTACACCTAGTGGGATGAATGTTGTTGAGCTTTATTTTTATATTGCGCCTTTTGAAGATCCTTATCGTGCTTTTTCGGAAACCGATCAGTCGGTACAGCAGCATCCGCATGTGATTGTTTATATGACTGTTGAGCCTTCGTCTGAGTTGACGCAAGGATTGTTGGGCGAGGATTGGACACTTACGTTGCAGGGAAGTGCGAGTGCGGCTGTTTTTAGCGATGTGCCGAGTGAGTATCAGGGGTGGTGGAGATGGGAATGATTTTTTCTGAATGTTTTTCGCTCCCGGGAAAGTCTCGCATTATCTGGCGAGACGTTTCCAAGATCGCTCTAAACATTAGAAAAAATCTTAAGAGTGTCTTTTCGTAGACATCTTGGGCGTTTTTTTCGAGCTAGCATGTACGTTCTCAAGAAACTAGGAGCACTGCTGATGCTCTCTCAACAATAACAAAAATCCTTATGAGGGGTGTTAGTGTTGTTTAACATGAGTTTCTGTTGTGGACTACATTTTTTTGGTTATAATTAAGCACCTCAAAGAAACGACCACAAACGGATGGAACGAAAACATGCTCGAGGGGAGTAGGTTTAACTATAAATGTGACCAATGCCACCACACAGACCACAAGAACAATTAGAGCAAAAAAGAAGAAGAGGCCTCCTAGATAAGATAGGAAGCACTGCTGGTAGAGCATGGGAAGCTGTAAGCAGCAGAGTCAAACCTTCAGCAGAAGTAGAAACAGCAAGAATGAGACAAGGAAGAGTTCCAACTCTAGCCGCTTTGACTATGGCTGGTGTTTTGGTTACAGCTGCTGGTGCCCCGGGGAAGAGTCATGCAGCAGCAGGAACAGTAGATACCGGTAGCGAAACAAGCGCAGGACTTACGTTTGTATCAGGAGAGGTACCCGTAACAGCTCACCTATGTACTGATTCAGATGGAATCGATCATTACTATTTCGTGTCATGGGACGCATACGGAAGTGGATCAAGTACTTTGTATAGCTCGGAAACAGCAGTAGCAAGCCCTTCTGTAGTACCGGAATTCGCTGGATACGATATCACAGCTATCGGTTCTTTGAGCTCAGACTGTACAACAATGAGAGTGCAAAACATGACAGAATCAGAGGACCAAGAGTGGACAAACTCAAGCGGGACATGGAGCCATACATCAACACCTTCTGAAACAGATACTGCTTTAGATGAACTATATGGCAACGAATACTGGTCAGAACAAACAGATGCATATTATTACTATCAAGACATCTATAGTGACAGACACGGCGGAGTCATGCCTGGAGGAGCAACAACAAGTTCAGACCAACATCCATCAGGATTTGGAGATACAGTTGTATACGTAAACGGAGCAGGAAATACAATTCTAGTAGACGCAGATTCGGGTAGTTCATCAACTATAGATTCATCCGGAAATGTAGATGAACCAAAAATTATGCCACATGAAGGCGTAGTACTTTTTGGGAAATATGACGGGGTATCGTCGTGGGGAGGGTTTGATATATACCAATGGAATATAGACATAGACACAGATGAAGACGGCTACGACTCCACAGAAGATTGTGACGACGGAGACGCATCAATTTATCCAGGCGCTTCCGAAACAGCTGGAGATGGGGTTGATTCAAATTGTGATGACGAGGATGACCCATTAACAACTGATGACGCCGATGAGGACGGATATACAACAGAAGATGGAGATTGCGACGACAGCGACCCGGATGTCAACCCAGGTGAAATCGAGACTTGCGATGGCACAGACAATAATTGTAGTGGCGATGAAACAGATGCAACAGACGCCGGAACTTGGTTTGCAGACACAGACGGAGATAGTTACGGAGATTCTGGGAATAGTACAGTAGCATGCACACAACCATCTGGATTTGTAGCGGACAATGACGACTGCAACGACGACGACTCTAGCGTCAATCCAGGAGAAGTAGAAGTTCCTTACGATGGAGTAGATAATGATTGTGATGACACAACTCCAGACAACGACCTTGATGGTGATGGACTTGACCGCGACGCAGACTGCGATGATGAAAATCCATACGTAACAACTGAAGAAGATTATGAA
>CAYFMH010000070.1:0-8649 GCA_964344165.1 uncultured Candidatus Peribacteria bacterium
ATTATTTATCTTCTCAGCTCAGAAAGCCTTCTCTCGTTTTTGCGTAAGTCCTAAATATCTAAAAACTAAGTTCTAATAACTATCTAAATGAAATTATCTATTGTTTATGTCACTGCAAAAGATGAATTTGAAGCCCGACGGATTGGGCGCACCCTTTTGGACGAGAAGTTAGCCGCCTGCGTCAATATTTATAAAGGGGTAGACTCGATGTACATGTGGGAAGGCTTGGTAAAAGAGCATTCTGAGGTTGTTGTTCTCGGGAAGACCCGTGACTCTTTGATTTCTCCTGTGGTAGAAAAGATCAAAGAAATGCACAGTTATGAGTCTCCGTGCATTGTCTCTGTGCCGATTACGGGAGGGAGTACGGATTATCTCAATTGGATTGCAGAGACGACAGAGTGAGGGAAGGCAGAATTTAGAATGTAGAATTAATGAGAAGGATGAGTCTGTTCCTTTTCTGCTTCTTCCACTTCTTTTTCTAGCGCTATTTCGTCCTGAAATTCTATTTCATTTTCTTCTCGGTCTTTTTCTTCTGCTTCATGAATTTTGGTTTGCTGGTCTTTTTGAATTTTTATCCGCTCTTCTTGCTCGGCCACGATTTGTTCGAGAGGTTTTTGCGGTGGTTGTGTGTTTTCGTCAGTCATTTTTCCTTTTTAAAAAATGCTATTTTTATCTTAAAAATTTTAATTTCTTTTTCAAATTATGTTTCCAATTTTGCTTTTACCCGCTTGTAACCATCAGAAAAAACCGTAATCCATTCGGCATGTCGCATAGTTTCGATGAAGGCTCCATCGAGTTCATTGATGCCTTTTATGATTCGAGGGTCGAGATTGGTGATGGGTAAAATATTGTTTGGGGCATGAATTTTTTTTGTTTTTTCATCTGTAAATGGTTTAGCGATTTCGAACATTTGCTGGAAAAAAGCCAGCAGCAATTTTAGTTGTGCGGTATTATCTCCGGCTTGCACCAGCATGTCGTCCAGGTCTTCTGCGACAGATTCTGTTCCACCGAAATTTTCAGGATCTTTTGGCATGATTTAAATATACAAATTTTCAGAATTATTTCGATCGGTTTCCCAATTTTTAGGATTCATTTGGATGTATTCACGAATTCGGTTTAATGATTTTTCATCACGGATGATGTGGTCATAAAATCGAGGTTGCCAGGCGAAATTGGGATCTAAATTTTTTGTTTTTATGTGAATGGTACAAATTCGTTTGTATTGGTTGATAGTTGATCCAAGGCAACCGGATTTCCATTGTGGATTGTGGTGGGGATTTTTGTTTTTAATGGTCCCTGTAGAGACGCCCAATTTGGGCGTCTCTACATTTTTGTCATTATTTTTATCAATAAACAAAATCCCATGCATATGGTTTGGCATCACCATAAATTCATCCAAAATCACAAATGGAAAATGATCCGGAATTTGTTTCCAAAATTTATCGGCTATCTGACCTATTTCCGACAAAATCATTTGGCCATCCACCACATTACCAAAAAAATGTTCTCGATCCTGGGTGCAAATCGTGATGAAATAAGCCCCATCAGAGGAATAATCCCAATTTTTTAATCGCACAGAATCAGTGCGGTATTTTTCTTTGAATTTTTCGGGGTTAGGCATTTCGGATTTCTTCTTCAAAATTTGCTTCAATTTTTTCTTCTTTTTTTTCAACTTTTGCTTCCCGGGCTTCTATTTCGGCTAATTTTTGGTTTCTTTCTTCCATTGAATCTAAATTGGCTACGTATTTGGGAGAGCCTTTTGGATTTTCGGGGGCGATTTCAATTCCATCTGTCATTTTTAATCTTTTATTGCTTCAATATTTTAGGGCCCAAAATTAAATTTACCAACAAAATGAAACAGCCGAGACCAATTAGTGCTTGTTCTATCGGAAATAAGGCCAAAAACTGTTTTCCCAGCGTGATGTAGAGACAAAAAATCCCCATGATGATGGACCGGATTGTGACGAGGGCTTTGCCTTTTGTTGCTTCGACGAGGATATGGTTCCACGTGGGAATTTCAATTCCGAGGAAAAATTGATTGATTGCAAAAACAATTGCCAGATAAATCCAATAATCGGTGAAGAATCCGGCTATGATGAGAGTAACCGCTTGGAAAAATGAGGCCATTACCCAAACTTTTCGGTAGTTCCATTTTTCAGCGAAGATGTAAGCGTACTTCGAGGCAAACATAAAAAACACGGTGGCCGTAGTGATTACGACTCCGGACCAAAAATCCACCATGCCTGCAACCGCCAAGGTTGGAAGAATAATTAACCCGATAAAAGTAACCCCGCTTCCGAGTGAGCGGTAGGCAGTAAAAAGCCGAAGCTGGGCTGAACCAAAGACACTTTTGAGAGCGGTTTTTGCAGTTTTGAGATTAGCATCCCACAGTTGCCTGGCAGATGAAAAATTTTTCTTTTTCTTTGTAATTTCTTTCAGTTTTAGTGTCAGCAGGACCAAGATAAAAGCAAAAATTACGTCTAGTCCGGCCAGAATCTTGTAGCCTTGGTCAGCAAAAAGATACAAAACTCCAGAAGCCATGAGAGGGGTGACTATGGTGGCCAACTGTTCATAAAATATTAATCCTCCAAATACTTTTCCAAACTCGTGCTCTCGGTCCAGCTTGGCGAGATTATCTGCTAAAAAAGCCTGTCCGGTTCCGCTCCAAAAAGCCCAATAAAGTGCCGAAAAAACCGCTGCGGCAGTAAATCCGTAGAGATTGGGAAAAAGTAAAATCATGGTTGCTCCGCAGAGGTTGGCCACGACCGAAGAAACGAGTGAAAATTTCCGACCAATGGTGTCGGCAAGGACAGAGGTAGGAAGCTCGAGAGCAAAAATAAAAAAGGTTGATACATTGGAAATCAGCACGATCTCAAAAAGTGAGAGTCCGGTGTATTTATAAAAAATCGTGATAATGGGAACCAAAAAAGTTACGCCGGCAAGGAAATTGATCCAGCTTTGGATATGGATGTTTCTGGTGGCGATGTGTTTCATTGTTCCAAATTATACTCCGCAATGATAAAATCATCCACCGGTTTGAAGCCTATTTTTTTATAAAGCTCTTGGGCTCCGAAGTTGTCGTTGGCCGTGAAAAGTAATCCGTGTTTCAAACCTTGGTCGAAGTAGTGTTTGCAGAGGAAGCTTACGACTTGGGCCGCATAGCCTTTTCGTCGATATTCTTTCCGTGTATTTACTCCACCGATCTGGAAGTAGCTTTTTGAAGTGCCATGAATATTGGCCTTGGAAACAATGTGCCCATCTTTTCTGAGAATAAATTCTGTTTCTGGGGTGATCTTTTTGCGGTCATTTTCGGTTATTTCTTCTTTTTTTATATCTTCATTGAGACAGGCAAGTTCATCGATATCAGATTTTTTTCCGTTTTCTTCTTCTCCTTTCGAGAAATCATGAAAGTCCGATTGATCGAGAATAAAGACGGTTTCTTGGTTTGCTTTTTTGGGAAAAATTCCGTGTGTTTTTAGTGTTTCAATTTCTGTTTCTGCGTATTTTTTAAAAGCCGCAATGCATTCTATTTTACCTTGTTCTTTTACCGCTTGATCAACCAGTTTTTGGACGACGATTTTGTCGAGTGAATTGACCACGAGATCACGATGAATACGAAAATAAGTAGCCAATCCAATCAATTCCTCTCCTTCAAAATATCCCCAAAAATCATTTTCAACGAATGGGTCTTTGAATCGCTCAAAAGTTCCGATTACAAAAAGGTTTTCTCGTTCTCTCAGATAACAAAAATCAAGAACTTTTTGACGATCGGCGGCGGTGAGTTTTTGGATCATTTTTCAAATTTTACCAAAATTTTTAAAAACCCATAAATTTGCTTTTTTTATAAAAAAGTATTGCAATTATATTTTTTTTATGGTATCATACTCCATCAGCTGAATTTTTCAGTTGATAAAGCGTTCGTTCTTTGACAGGTTTGTTCAGTTTTATTCTCGGTTTGAGTCTGTGATGTCTCAAATCTATTGCCCGATGAATCGGGACCTGTACCAAATTAAGGAAAACATTAGTCGGCTTCCTTGGTACGAAGCGTTGACGGTCAGTAATTTGCAGAAATGTAAACGAAAAGAAATACCGCCTCAAAGAAAAATTTTCTCCTCCGATATTGCTTCAAAAGGAGGTAAAAAAACGTACTAAATATGCAATAAAAGAAATTAATCTAACTTTTTAGTACGATCTGACAAATATTATTGGATTTAGTTGTCAGTATTGAGCCAGCCCGCTCAAAAACAAAAAAATGTGGCTATTACAAATTTGGTGTTTTACTACTACTGAGTTTGTAATGAAGAGAATAAAAAGGATGAATCGAGCCAAAGAATCCAAACGAACACTTTCAAAACAAAAATAAAAAAAATCGCTAACCCTGGTTGTGCTCGGAAGGTGATTTTTTTGTATGCAAATTTTTTCTCACAAAGCGAAAGGCCGTCCCGGGTTGGTTCCCGGGGCGGCCGTTTTTTGGACGTCTCTGTTCTTTTATTTTATTATTGCTCGCTTGCAGCATGGGCAGGGGAGGTGAAGATTACAGATGAACTTCGCAGCTATGTGACGATGCTTCCAGAAGCATCGAGTTAGCCCTATCAGGGCTATCATCCCGAAGAACTGAAATATCATCGTCAGCCAGGTTGGGTGATTATCCAGAATCCCCCAGTGCCAAAACAAGTGAGGCACGTAGAATTCTTGATTGAGGTAGAGTCCTCCTAGGAAAAGTGATATGGTCAAGATGACTACTTTTACCCAGGTTAGTGTTTTGTCTTTTTTTCGATGGCTTGAGACCATCAGATCCCCCATTTCGTAGGTGTTGAGAACAGAGATATTTACTTCTCGGGCCGAGGGATAGTCGTCGGAGGTCCCAAAACTTGGAACATGGCGGCTAGGCACGGGGCCACGATTGGGAGGGTTATATTCCATCCTATGCCTAAGTCAAAAGATTTTTTGAAAACCGGATTTTAAGAGTTGAAAAAAGGTCAAATTTTTTTACACTCTTCCCGAAATTTTGAATTTTGCTTTTTAAATTTTAAATTAAAAAATTATGTCCGGACACTCTAAATGGCATTCGATACGTCACAAAAAAGCTGCTACTGACGCAAAACGAGGGAAAATCCTTACCAAACACTCTAAAATCATCATGGTAATCGGGAGAGATAATCCCAATCCTGATAACAATCCAGCCCTTCGGACAGCGATCGAAAATGCTAAAGCGGATTCGGTCCCCAAAGACAATATTGATCGACTTCTCAAAAAACTCTCCGGAGCCGATAAAGATGCCGCGGCGCTCTCTCAACAGGTTTATGAAGGATTTGGACCGGATGGTGTGCCTTTTATCATCACGGCTATTACCGACAACATAAACCGAACTTTCCCGGCGATAAAAACCGCCTTCAACAAAAATGGAGGAAATCTTGGTTCTTCTGGATCGGTGATGTTTATGTTTGATCATGTGGGCGTGATCACAATCAAAAGTGCCGGAAAAACAGAAGACGAAATCTTCGAGCTTGCGATCGAGTGCGGAGCGGAGGATGTGGATTTTGATGCAGAAGAATCAGAGTTGATTTCGTCTTTTTCTGACCTGGCGAAGGTGCGGGATGCCTGTAAAGCAAACGGGCTCGAAGTTGTAAAATCAGAACCGCAGTATCGTGCCAAAGATCCCAAAATGCTAGATGAATCAGAAGTAGAAAAAATGGAGAATTTTATCGAAGCGATCGAAGAGGTGGAGGATGTGGACGAAGTGTACGGGGGGTTTGACGTAAAGTAGTTGGTAGAACTTAGAGCTTAGAACTTAGATTAAAGTTGGCTAAATTTTTGTTGATTGATAAAATCTCAGAAGACTAAGTTCTAAAAACTAAAAACTAAGTTCTAAATTATGGATCTCATCGGCCAACTCGCCATCTTCGTCATCGCGACTTACGGACTCGTGAAGTCAGCGGATTATTTCATCGCAGGGGTGGAAAAGCTCGGGATCTGTTGGAAATTGCCTCACTTCCTCACAGGGGTACTCGTCATGGCCGTGGGGACGAGCTTGCCAGAGTTTGCGACTTCGATGGCTTCCGTACTAAAAAATGAATCCGATATGCTGGCTGGGAATGTCCTGGGGACCGTGATTGCCAACATTTTCCTTGGACTGGGATTGGTAGCGGTGGTCGCTCGATCAAACATTAAATTTAAACAAGATGTGTTTCAGGTGCATTTTCCCATCTTTATTTTATCAATTGTTTTGACGGTGCTGACAATCTGGGATGGACAGATTACTCTGATCGAAGGAGGATTCTTTTTGGGAGTAGCGGTGGCGTATCTGTGGTTTCTTTTTTCAGCTGATAAAGAAGATCATCCTCAAAATTTGAGGTTTAAATGGAGATTTTTATTAATTCCCGTGGTGAGTTTGTTGGGATTAGCGCTTTCTTCTGAGTTTGTGATTCGGTCAATTATTCAGATTTCTGAGATGGCGGGACTGGGCAAGACAGCTCTTTCAGCCACTTTGATCGCTGTGGGGACCAGTCTACCAGAGATTATGGTTGGTTTTACGATGATCCGAAAGAAGCTCTTTGATATGATGGTAGGAAATGTTTTGGGGTCCAACATTTTTGATATTTTGTTGATTTTTGGGATGGGAAGTTTGGTGGGCGGCGGTTTATTGGTTTCTGATCTCACACTTCGGATCTTGGTTCCTTTTATGGTTGCGACATTGTTTATCTACTGGGCCATCTCCAAGGACAAAGAAATCACACGACAGGAAGGGCTAGCGATGACTTTTCTTTATATTTTGTTTTTGGGGAAGCTATATGGAATAATTTAACCACGGAAACACAGATTATCCGCCTTCATTATTCTTAGAAAATAACTCCAAATTTTAGTCTTCATCTCGGTACATCGGGACATGCAGGCCGGTGGATTTTTTTGAATAAAAATTTTGATCAAATTAATAATTTGCAATTGAAGGTGCAGAAGTTTCCGTTTCGTGATGGAAAAGTTGTGTTGACAAAAACATAAAAAATAATTAATATGAAATTAATTCATTTTGGCCATTTTTACTGACTAGTTGAAATTGGTTTGTGGATAAAGGTTCTATCACAGATCGTGGCAAAGGAGAACAAGCCGTGGGAAAAGATGTCTTGAGAAACCTCAGTATTGGGGACGGAATTTTTTTGGCCGCTATGTGGGGGGCTGCAGGGTTTGTTGCCTACTGGTGTGCCCTTCTTATTTCCGTCTTCGGCCTTGGGCTAGTTGGCATTGCGATTGTCTTTGGGGCCGCTTACAAGGGGACACGTGTGTTTTTCCTTTGGAAGGCCGGAAAAGAAGAACAAAAGGCCGGAAAAGAAGAACAGATCGCAGAAGAGATCTGACGGGGAACCGACACTTAATTCAGCTGGCGCGCCCATCACGGGCCGCCGGCGGATTTTCTTTGTTTTTTGAACAAAAAATTTGATCAAATTAGGGATTTGGAATTGAAGATACAGAAGTTTCCGTTTGAGGATGGAAGGGTAGTTATTATGAGTTAAGAGCAAATAAAATTTTTTATGGATTTTTGTCTTCAAAAGTGTGTTAAAAATAAATTTGACAAAAAGTAAATTTAAAATTATATAAGTTGTGCTATTATTTTTTAAAAAATGACGGAAAAAGAAATTGGTTCTCCCGATCTCAGGGTAAAAGAATTTTTAATAAAAATTGGAGTTACAGAACAGAGCTTATTAGTTGCTCCAGATACAACTCTTGATCCTCATGAAGAAAGATTAGAAGGATTTAGAAGTTTGGTGTCGGCTTTAGTTCCGGCAGAGATAGAAGATTTGAGAGAGTTTTTTGATAGCGAACAGGCACAAACTGTACAACTTCCGGTAGAATGGCTGAGGGCAGGAACCAATGAATCCATAGCTTCTTTTGTTTCTGTGTTTTTGGGAATTGATGATGCAGATCTTGCTTATGATGTTTTTTCCCAATTGATATTTACTGGGCCAGTGATTGAGAAGGAGAGTTTTTTAATAGAAAAGCGAGAAGTGAAAAAAGCTGAATTTTTGAGACTTGCACATCTTTTCTGGAACAGTCGTGTGAATTCAGAAGTATTTAAGAAACTTTCTCAATTGGAGATTGCAGAAGTATTGGAAATAGATTTAGGAGTTTTAAGGGCTTGTTATAAATACCACCCATTTCATTTGGCGAAGTTTTTTCCCGATGGTGCAAATATCAGGATTTTAAAAAGATATATCAGAGGGGAATGGTTTTTGGAGGGGATTGGGGAAAAAGATTGGCATAGGGATACATTAGATTTTTTTAGGGAGAAAAAAGAAGTAGGAGGAAGAGAAAAAAACATAGAGGGGTGGGCTTTTAGAGAATGTGATGAGGTTCCTTATGATGACTTCTTGGATAAAATTTATCTTGTTTTTCTTGACGATAAAACTGGCAAAAGAATTACAGAAGGTTTGAAACATCCAGAAGTTCATATTACAGCAGAAGACTTTAGGGTGCGTTATTTACATGCTTTGGAAGTTAGACAAGCAGAGCTTCTGAGCTTCTGAGGTAATGCATTCCCAAGCAGAACTTGGGAACAAGTTTTTCGAGTTTTTCTCCTAAAAATTATTCCCAATTGATCATTGTTATACTAAACCGCCTTTGAAATTCAGAATAATTGATATAAAATTTGGTTAG
>CAYFMH010000071.1:0-8609 GCA_964344165.1 uncultured Candidatus Peribacteria bacterium
TTATTTATCTTCTCAGCTCAGAAAGCCTTCTCTCGTTTTTGCGTAAGTCCTAATAATGTTCTTCCTGATGTTCTTTTTGGCAAATACACTCTTTGATAGCCGCACTAATTGCAGAAGCCAAAAAATCGGGCGTCATAATCGCTTCACGAGGGGCCCACTGATAAGCTCCTGCTTCTCGCAATTCTACTTGTTTACAAGCTTCTCCTAGGCTCGCCACAGAGACAACTGGATAAAATAACTTTTTGTCTTCTAAAATCCTCAAAACATCAGCACTATTTCTACCTCCCACCTCCTCTAATTCTGGAACTATAAGTACTGCATCTACCTTTTTCCCTGTTCGATTTGCTAGACGATCTACTGCTTCATCATAAGTAGATATGAATTCTACTTCCACATCAGGATTCACTTTTTCTTTACAATTTTTTTCCAAGCCTTTTACATCTTTTGTTCTTCCCACTACTACAATTCTCTCTATCGCCAAAGGTTTTCCTTTTTCTAATTCCTTACAAGAAGAGTATCCAATACCATCCATTTTTCAATTTTTATAAAAAAATCCCTCGTTATTTCTTTTTATTTTTGCAAAAAATGAACTCAAATTATTTGCATTTTGTTGATACTTCCCCTCATTTTTTTGTCAAACAGAAAAATACATGTTTTTTAGATTTTTTCATCCTTGAATTTTCCCTTGTTTTTGATACGTTCTCTCGAGAATGGAAAAAGAACCAACCGAGACATTAAAAATTCGTCTGAGCTCAGGGAACACCACTGCTGATATTTTAAATTTCCTCAAAAAAACTACGGCCAAGGAAGTGCTTTTTGTTTGCCCTCGAAATTATCCAGTACTCGCAGAAGTGTCTGTGCTCAAAAAAATAAAATCCACGGCCGAAAAATTAGAAATAAAAATAAGTTTTGTTACACTTCAAAAATGGATTCGAGACATTATTCATCACCAAAATTTAACAGTTCATCCTAAATGTCCTCAAAAATTTTTGGAACTAGAAGCCAAAACCCTGGATGATTTCTCTGGCCGAATTTTTGCTCAAAAAAATATTGCCACCGGAGAAATCTCCAAAAGCAACAAATCAAAAG
Source organism: uncultured Candidatus Peribacteria bacterium (assembly GCA_964344165.1). Lineage (GTDB taxonomy): Bacteria > Patescibacteriota > Gracilibacteria > UBA4473 > UBA4473 > CAYFMH01. The sequence continues at coordinate 1,090 of CAYFMH010000071.1, forward strand.
AAAAAACACCTCCACCAGAATTTTCTATGCATCGGATTACCGAAGCTGAAAAATCTTCCCGAGGAACTTTCTTTTTTGTATTTTTATTTCTCTGTCTGCTTTTGGTAGGGGTGCTCCTCTGGGTCTCCCCGAGGGCTGAAATCACGATTAAACCAAAAATCTCTGCCGTCCCGATTACGCAAAACATCATTATTTCCCTTCCTGATGCCAGAATCCCAGAGGAAGAAATAAATTTACCAAAAATCCAAGGAATCTATGTGGAAACAGAAGTTGCAGGGACAGAAACCTTCCCTTCTACGGAGAGGACCTACGATCTGACCAATGCTCGGGGGCGCGTCACGCTTTTTAATGAAACTGATGAACCCAAATTTTTGATTCCTTCCCGGCTTTCGACGGATGATGGCATAATCTTTCGGACACAAAAAAACATCACCATCCCTGCAAAACAAGGGGATCAACCCGGATCAATCGCCGTCCAAGTGGTTGCAGATGAATACGATAGCAAGGGGAACCCTATCGGAGACCGAGGAAATGTAGAAGCGGGAGTTGAATTTTTCTTCCCAGCCCTCCGGGCCGAATCTCGAGAGCTCTACTATGCCAAGGCCAATATGGGGCCTATGGTCGGAGGATCTACTCTGACGCATTACTTTATCAATTCGGCTGATTTTGAAGCCGCGGCTGGGATTTTAGAGGATGTTTTTCGGACTCGCGCGATAGAGAAGCTCCAGGCTGAGATGACTGCCCGATCTGTCCGAGAGGAGAAGAAATACGTCCTCCTCGATCGTCGAGAACTGATGAAATCTGAACTAATGGATACTTTTTTCCCAGAAGATCAGGTCGGTCAAGAATCTCAGACCTTCCAGGTATCGGCCAAGTTGAAACTGTCAGGACTGGTCTTTGATCAGGCAGAAGTGGTAAAATATCTGAGCGATAAAGTAAAAGCCACTCAAGATCACCGAAAAAAACTCATCCAGATGGATAAAAATTCGGCTCAATACCGAGTCATGAATGCGGATGAATTAGCCGAAAAAGGCTGGGTAAAATTGTCCGTCTCTATGTTTGGAACCGAAACCTTGGATTTTAACTCCAATCGGGGTTTTGCGAAGGTCTGGCAAAAAAATCTCAAAAAAGAAATCGCTGGGAAACCAGCTTTAGAAATAAAAGGAATCCTTACTAATTACCCAGAAATTGAAAACATTTTGGACATAAAAATCCATCCTTTTTGGAGTGAGACGCTCCCTCGGATCTATGACCAAATCACGCTCAAAATCGTTGAAAATTATTAGAATAGTTAGTAGAACTTAGTTTTTAGTTATTTTCTGATGATTTGTTCCACTCTTTTTGAAAAAACATATTCATATCAACCTACAATAAAAGATCACTTTTTCGTGATTTCTTAATTTTTTTCCCTGTGAGATAACTCAGGTCCAACAAAATCTTGACGAACAGCACTTTTTTCATACAATCGCCCCGCTCTTTAATGAATAATGAAGAATGAGGAATGAATAATAAAAAAGAAAATTAATTATTTATTTCGTTTCAGACATTACTCATTAATCATTAACTCATTAATCATTACACTGTCATGGCTAGAAAATGTGACCTTCTCGGCAAAAGAACCACTAGTGGAAACAATCGACCGTTTTCACTCAAAGCAACCAAACGAACTTTTCGTCCGAATCTTTTCAAAAAAAAGATTTTTAATCCTTTTACTGGACGAGTAGAACGAATGACTCTGTCAGCCAAGGCTATCCGAACGCTCAAAAAATGGATGAAAGAAGTAGATGTCCCAGCGGAAGAAACCGTACAAAAAGAAGCCACTGACAAAAAAACTCGAGTAAAAAAAGAAAAACTCACCCCAAAGCAAAAGAAAGAACTCGAAGCAAAAAAAGAAGCCGAAGCACTTGGAAAAGGAAAAACTACTGAAGATATTGGGAAGAAAGATGAGAAGGAGAAAGAATAATAAAACACTGAATCAAGAATCAAGAATTATGAATTAAGGGATTAACCTACTTCCATGATTCATGATTCATAATTCGTAATTCACAAATAATGAAGGTGATCCTTCTCGAAAATCTCCGCTCCCTGCACAACGTCGGGTCTGTTTTTCGGACCGCCGATGGAGCGGGGTGGGACAAGGTCTACTGCACCGGATATACTGGGACCCCTCCCGACCGAAGGATAGAAAAAGTCTCTCTCGGAGCGGAAGATTTTATCGCATGGGAAAAGTATGAAAATACATTGGAGTTGTGCCAAAAGCTCAAAAAAGAAGGCTTTGAGATTATCGCCCTCGAGCAGACAGAAAAATCTGAAGATCTTTTTCAGGCTTACTTTGAAAATGAAAAAATCGCCCTCATACTCGGAAATGAAGTGGATGGAGTCTCTCCAGAAGCGCTTGAAATATCAGATCGCCACATAGAAATCCCCATGTATGGCAAAAAAAGCTCCCTCAATGTGTCGGTAGCCGCAGGAGTGGCGATGTATGAACTAAATCAAAAAAACACTAAATTATAAAAAAAACATTTGACAAGATAAAAAAAAAGAATATCAAGGGGACATATTTTAAAAATAAAACTAAAAAAGGTCTTAGAATACTCTAATAATCATTGGAGATCTTAAGCACTTATTTTGTTTTTTATTTATTTTTTAACCCATTTTAAAAATGACAGATGCACAACCAAAAGGACCAGGGCAAGGTCCGGAGGCTGAAAAAGCTCCAGAAGTTGCTCAAACCGCTCCAGAAGAAAATTCTGAAGGAGCAAAAGCGGTCAAAAAAGAATCTCACAGAGTCCGAAATGGGCTCATCGGACTTGGGCTCATCGCAGCAGCAGCAGTCGTGTACGGAAATCTAAAAAACGACACCGATGGTAGCGATGGGCAAAGTCCAAACGGACCAGCTCCTATGGCAGAAGAGACAATAGATCAACCTGTAGAAGATGTCGCACCAGCTCCAGTAGCAGAAGAAGTTATAGAGCCAGCAGCTCCAACGGAAAAGGCTGCAGAGATAGAAATGCCTCCAGCTCCAGAAGGACCGTATGAATCTACAACACTTCCTGCTGGTCAAGAAAAAGACCTGCCAGTAGTGGCTCCTCCTGTCTCCTCTGAGGCAAAGCCTAGAATAAGTATCATACATTTCGGAATTTAAAAAAAGTAAAATTTTTAAAAAAACTCTGTTGCATTTATGCATCAGAGTTTTTTTTTTAATAAATATAAAAAAGAAAGGCCGCCACACGAAGTGTGACGACCTAGTTTTTTCGTTTGCCAAGGAGAATGAGCGTCAGTTCGAAGTTTCCAACTCCCTATAACGCTGCATCACTTGCTCGGCGAATTCCCAGCTCACGTCTTCACGATGGGTTGCCAACGCATTCAGGATCCGAAAAGACCCTGTGGTCTGCCGAAGCTTATTGGAAAAACGTGCCAAATAAATGGCAAACTCTCCCAACTCTGGCTTCCCAGCGATTTCCCAGTAGGATACCGCCAAAGCAAAGGGGAGATCCTCCCGGCAACTAAATCGCAACGCCAGCTGGCGCAATTCCGGTTTTTTTTCCATCCCGACAATTTTTGCATTCTTGTTTTTTGTCAGACAGGAAACGGCCTTTTTAGGCTGCAGATCATGGAATTCTTCGACAAGTTTCAAGACCTTGATCGAGTATCTCAGCGCATTCCCCTGGACTTTGGCACTCTTTTCCAGGATGGTTGGGCCGCCGTTGAAGTAAGCGAAGGCGTACCGCCAGTCACTCGGGTACTTGTTTTGTCCCTTTCGGATATAGCAGGCACCACCGCGGATATTCTGGAGCAAGTCCTTGCGATTGGTGATGTCGCAATCCTCGGCCGCCCCAGCATGAAGCTGGAACATGCCTTCTGCCAGGAATTTTTTGGTTTTCGAGTCCTGATCACTGAGAAACACTTCAGAAGGCGGACAAGGGACAGTTTTCCCTTTGCAATGACGAATTCCGCTTTCCGCATAAGCTACCGCCACCAGGAGGGGCAAGTGGACGTTGTAGTCGCACGCCGTGATGGCGAACAAATACTTGAACTTTTCTCCTCTCGAGAACTTTCCCGAGTAGGCGTAAGTGCTTTTCAGCGATTCGGTACAGGCGAGCCTGTTCGTGAATTTCTTCCCCTGATAGTATACCGTACCAGGAGGGTCTGCATCAGTCATCTGCTTCATTTCATCAGCTACCACAGGAGTGGTGGCCAAGACAGCAAGGACCATAAAAAAGATGATACGGAACATGGGTTTCTCCTTGGTAAAACGAGGAAATTGCCTATTTTCTGAGTAGAAAAAGCTTTGTCTGCAAAACAAGACTTCCTACACCAAAAAACAGGCGTTTCCTCATCTTTACAAAAAATATGTTAAAGAGCATATGTTTTTTATCAGAAAAATAACACTTTGTCAATATTTTTTCAAAAAAAACACAAAAACACGAAAAAGACAACTGTCGAACACCCGAATTACGAAATTAAAATTTTGGTTTATATAGCGATAAAGTTTTTTTTCCACGATTTTTATCCCGATAAATCAGGATTAAAAATCCCATTTTTACAAAGAAAATTTACGGAATAATCGTTACTATACCAGACCTCTTTTAAAAATGATAATTCCCTAGCTGGTACACACGGTAGCAGAAAGCAATAGCTTTCTAAATATTCTCGCAGAGAATATTTTTGAAAATTTTAAATTTTCAAAGCGGTTCAGTATAATTCTTTCTGTTATAAGGAAAACTGAATTTCGTAATTCGGGTTGTAACCAACGTCATAAAGAAAAAAGAGCGATCAGCGTCGGCTTGAAGCCGTTGTTGCTATTCGCTCTTTTATAGTGTTTCCAGGGAGATATTTTTTTGGGGAGAGGAGAGGAATCCAGTGTTCCCCCCGGTTGGGGGGGGATTCCTCTCTCCCAACCTTGAGCAAGCCCTACTGGGTAGGGCCCACCTTGCCCACCAGGGCATCGTAGCCCAGGCAGTCCTGCCCCACGCCGAAAACCGGCGTGTTGTTGGCGTTCTGGCAGGCCTTGGCCTTCGCGCGGATCTCGGCCCCCAGAGCGTTGTACTTGCGCTGGGTCGCCTGATAGCGCTCGGTCTGCTCCAGCCCGGCCGCCTTCAGCGACTCGAGTGCCATTTTCAGGCCCGAGAGTTCGTCGGCCTTGGCCTGGACCTCCGGGGAGGTCGCCGCACCGGCCGGCGCCTTGTTGGTCGGAGCCGGCTGATCGGGAGCGTCGGTTTCCTGGGTCCGGGACGGCGTACCGAAGTCGCCGGCCGGGTTGGCCTTGCCGATGAACCCCCAGTCGTTGCTGGTGACCTGGGTCTCGGGGACCGTCGTCACCACGCAACCGCCCATGGCCCTCCACATGATCGGGAGGGGCTGGCCGGCGACGGGCGCCGCGACCTTGCCGGTGGCGATCTGACCGTTGGTCAGGAGGATACGAACCTCGTTTCCGGAGACCGCGTGCTTGCGGTGATCCTTGACGATGTCCGGCAGATTCCCGCCGACGGACTGGACCGAGAAGCCCCCGGGAGTCCCCGTCAACATGACATGACCCGGGATATGCTCGAACTTGGTGTCCCCCGAGCAGGTCTCGTTGGCCGAATTGGCGCTGGACGTGCCGCTGCTCACGACGACATTCCCGCCGCCTTTCTGGACCTCGCCCATGACGGCGGAGAGGGCGGTGACCAGCGCCTGGTTGTTGGAGGCCTGAGCATCCGTCAGGGCCTGTGGCAGGCTGAGCAGGCCATCCGCGATCCGGGTCTGGATCTCGAGAAGCTGCTGCTCGACACTCTTCGGCGGATTGAGACGGTTCGCGACGGCCTGCATCGCGTGCCGCAGGACTTCCAGCTCGCGCTGGTCGGCCTGACGCTTGGCGACAAAGGCCCCTCCCGCGGTGATGTCGGTGGCGAGCCCAACGGGCAGGGCGTGACCCTTGGCCATTTCGGCCCCGGCATAGACCTGGCCGGGGGTCAAGGGCAAGCTACCCTTGACGGCGGCAGCCGAGGGATCGTAACCGCCGTAGTTGAGGTTGACGACGGGATCATCCGCCATCGCGCTGGTGACCAGTATCGCGGCCATGGCCGCGATACTGGTGGTTGTGAGAAAACGCTTCATGGCGTCCTCCTTGGGTTGGCCCCCTTAGGGGCTAGGTGGAAGAAGATTGAGCTCAATCTCCCTGGAGCAGCATTTGATGACAAAAAAAGGGGATATCCCATTTCTAAATCACACAAACACTGCTTGAGGAGATTGAGATTTAATAATCGATATGTAAAAGAACAAATTAAAATAAACACAAAGAAAAAAACAATGCGCTTTTTCCTTTTTATTTTTTATTTATTTTTTTGCTTACTCTATTTCTTAAGTTTTTTTTTCAAAAAGTCAAGACTTTTTTTTCCTTTTTATTATTTATTTTCTTTATTCCTCCTTGTACTACTATCGTATTTCAAAAAAAAGTCAATTTATTTTCCGTGAATCCGGAAATTGTTTTTTCCTATAATGATAGGATTTTATGGAGATTGTACCATAAATTCTGAGAAAAATAAGTATTTTTTTGGGTTGATATTCGCAATGGGGCGATTTTTAATTTTCGGATTCACGGTTTTTTCAAAAAAAATCAATCAAATTTTTTTTCAGCGTTCTTCTTTCAATAAAAACTAAAACTAGGTCGCAAAGTCTGCTAATTTTTGTTCCCGCTTAGATAAAATCTCTTAAAAAGATTTATAAAAAAAATGAGGCCGCACCGTCAGGTGCGGCCTCGGAGAACTCGGCGGGATCTAGTGCGAATTGGTCAAGACATCCTCCGTCCCACGATTGCCAGGCTCCACAGTGAGCTGCTGCTCGCCCTGCTCTACGTCCGAGAAGAGGTTCGTCGGGGTCACACTCTTCTGTTCGACCGGATTGGCCTTCTGAACGCAGATCGGGAGCTGCCAGACGACATCCGGAACATGGATGAAGTGGTACCACTTCTCGTCGATCTTCCGAGAAGAAATCGTACGGGCATTGAAGACCACATGCGCCATCTTGCGGACGACCCCGTGGGAGATAACCAACAGTTTGTAGTTGGCATTTCCCAATTCCTCCATATGCCCAGCAATCGACAGCCGAGGCTGTCCACCACCGGCAGCGACATCCGACTTGGGCAGGATAGCCCAATTTTTCAGGTCGGTGCTGGCCGGTCCATTGAGGGGATTGCCGTTCACAAAGACATAGAACGGCAAGATCAACTCGCCGTGCTCTTCCGCCGCTTTGCAGGCGGGATCCGGGGTCGCAGATTCCGATTCCTCCTGTGACGTCGACGACTCTTGCGATTCATGTTCTTGCGAAAGATACCAGCCACCGCCAATAATCGCAGCAATGGCACCAACGGCCAAGAAGATATTGAACTTCTTCATGATTACCTCATCATGTCTGTGGGGGGACATCCCCCCGGGGTGAAAAGTAAGAAAAAAATTTCGCACTAAATATTTGTGCCCGAGTTGAGAGATTCAAATGGCTCTATAAAAAGCTTTTTTTAGATACATCATAAACCCCTCATG